>JASHQK010000516.1 GCA_030039195.1 Candidatus Sulfotelmatobacter sp. | reverse complement strand
ATCGTGTAAGTGCCGCTGGCGACCTGGCTCGGACCGAATCCGTTCCCGGCAGCGATGGCGTTGATGGTCGTAGTAGTGGACACCGTGATCGAACCGGTATAGGGAGTGGATTGAGTGGTCGGCGTTGAACCGTCCGTGGTGTAGTAGAAGGAAACACCGGGAGAAACATCGGACAGAGTTACGGATTGCGACCTCGTGTAGGTCGAGGGCATGGGTGAGAAGCCCGGGGTGCCAGCCTGCAGAGTGTAGGTGCCGCTGGCGACGCGGCTGAGACTATACCCGTTTCCGGCAGCGACGGCGTTGATCGTGGTCGTGGCGGAAGCCGTAATTGGTCCGGAGTAAGGGGTAGATTGCGTGCCTGGCGCGGAGCCATCAGTCGTGTAGTAAATCGTGACGCCGGGCGAGGAATCGGACAGAGTTACGGATTGCGGTCGATTGTAGGTTGAGGGCATGGGCGAGAAACCGGGAGTTGCGGCCTGCTTTGTGCCGGGAGGCGGAGACGATTGCGACTGAATCGTGTACGTGCCGCTGGACGCGTGGCTCGCGGCGAATCCATTGCCGGCAGCGATGGCATTGATGGTGGTCGTGGTGGAGACAGAGATCGGGCCCGTGTACGGTGTAGATTGCGTGGTTGGGGTCGAGCCGTCGGTGGTGTAGTAGAAGATCACGCCGGGCGAGACATCGGAGAGAGTTACGGATTGCGGCGTCGAGTAAGTCGAGGGCAAGGGTGAAAAGCCGGGAGCGCCGGCCTGCATGGTATAGGCGCCGCTGGCCATTTGGCTCGGAGCGAATCCGTTCCCCGCCGCGATGGCGTTGATGGTGGTCATGGCCGAGACCGGAATCGGGCCGACGTACAGTGCGGATTGCGTGGTCGGCGTCGAGCCGTCGGTGGTGTAGTAGAAAGTGACACCGGGCGAGACATCGGAAAGAGTAACGGATTGGGGCGTCGAGTAAGTCGAGGGCAAGGGTGAGAAGCCCGGAGCGCCAGCCTGGAGGACATAGGTACCGCTGGCAACTTGGCTCGGAGCGTAGCCGCTCCCGGCCGCGATGGCGTTGATGGTGGTCGTGGTGGAGACCGTGATCGGCCCGGTATACAGAGTGGATTGCGTGGTCGGCGTCGAGCCGTCGGTGGTGTAGTAGAACGTCACGCCGGACGAAGCGTCGGAGAGAGTCACCGATTGCGCTCGGGTGTAGGTCGAGGGCATCGGCGAAAAGCCCGGAGTCGAAGCCTGTTTCAGTACGTTCAGCACCGAAATGTTGCTGGTGACGCTATTTGAGCTTGCACTGATATTTGTGCTGCCCATCGCCACGGCGGTTGCCAGCCCCGACGCGATCGTCGCAACTGCTGAATTTGAGGATGCCCAACTTGCCGTGGTCGTCAGGTCCTGCGTACTGCCATCGCTATACTGGCCGGTTGCGGTGAACTGCTGTGCGCCGGGGAGTGTAATGGTCGCGCTCGCCGGACTGACGGAAATCGATGTAAGGGGCGCCGAAACGATGAGGAAGACGGTGGTCGTTTCGGTGGTGTTCCCTGAGGTCCCTGTCACGGTGATCGTGTAAGTGCCCCTGGGCGTGGATTGACCGACGGTCATCGTCATGGTCGACGTTCCAGACGCCGCAATCGATGTCGGGTTAAAGGTCACGGTTACGCCCGTTGGCGCGTTCGCGGATAAGGTAATGGCTGAATCAAAGCCGCCGGTTGGGGTACTGGTGATGATCGAAGTTCCCGAGTTGCCTTTCAAAACGCCAACGGAAGCGGGTGAGGCGGAGAGGATGAAGCCGACGGATGATGGAAGCCCGGCGAGCGCATAGAGCAGAGCGGGTCCATTCGGACTACCCCAGCCCGTCGCCAAATCGTAGCCGGTTGTGGCCAGATCCCCGTTGCTGCCGGTGGTGATGTCGTGGAAATCGCTGTCATAGCTCGATCCGGACCCGATGGCGTAAAGGGCTGGATTGACGAATCCGAGAAGCGGGTTGCCGTTAGCAATCGCCTCCTGATTGGCGAGAGCCATGTAGCCCGCCCACATCGGCGCTGCAAAGCTGGTTCCACCGTATACGTTTTCGCTGCAAGTGGTCTGGTCGGCGCAAACATAAAAAGTGAAATCTGCGTTCGCGGAAACGTCCGGACCATTGCGATAGGTTGTCGAACATGCAGAGCAGCCGCTAGCTGCAGTCGTTTGCCAGGAAGGGATGGGGAAATTGTCTGGCGAAATGCCTCCGCCGCCGTCTGCCCATGCGCTCTCTGCACTCCAGGGACCGCCCGCAGTGCTTGTTTCGAGGTCCGTCCCGCCCACTGAGGTTACATATACGTCATCCGCGGGATAAATCTCCGAGGCCGAAGTCCAGGCGCCGCTATCGCCGGCCGCCTGAAACAAGGTCTGACCTTGCGCCGCGTACTCTTCGAAGTAGGGATCGTCGGTGCTAGGGTCAGCCGGAATCCACACCCACGACGAACTCAATTGTGCGTTCAGCGGACTGGCCGTAGCCATCGCGTTAAGAATGGCCGAATCGGTAGAGCCCACGTACATCACAAGGCTGGAAAGCCCTGGGGCCATGCCCAGCGCCTGAGTCATGTCCAGGGTCTGTTCCGTGTCATCGCAGCCATCGGAAGCCAGGCAGCCCGTGTCTGTCCCATCTGTTGACAAGAGTGTAACTGGGACATTGTTGGTTTGACCGATGTTGGTGAAGTATGTGTTCAGATCATCCAGGTCAGTGCCGTAATACTCCAACAACCCGAGCGATTGGCCGGTGCCAGTGAGGGGTCCACCGTAGTAGGCAGCCCTCATGTCGCTGCCGAGAAAAGAAGCGCCAGGACCGGAGCCGATCGTGGCATTCGCCGATCCAGTTATAGCCCTATGCACAAGCGCGGGGTGTGGGATGGAATAGTTGTCCAAGCCTGAAATGTGCCACAGCCCGACTTCCAGATCCGGCGCGGGTTCTCGGTCGGGAGCGTAGAAGGCACGATTCTCGGTGGGATGCCTGTAGAGGCCCATCGTCACGTGAAGCGCCTTCTCAATGTCCGCCACGCGTCCGGTGACATCCAGGTTCAGGCGATTGCGGGACCTGCCCACCACCGTCAGACCGTTTGCTTCCGCGAAGCGAACTACGGCATCGTAATCCTCCTGGCTGGGACCGAATTGCGCGGTGAACTCCTCCACGGTGAGGAAGTGCCGGTAGGAGGGATCAGGACGATCGTAGAGTTTCGCGATGAAGTTCTCCAGCTCTGATTGGTGACGCAGCGGCAGAACGAAAACGAGGCGCATGACCTGGGTTGCGGGAAGTCGTCCCACGAGCGGCGCTTGCCCGTTGACGGTCGCTTGGCGCACGTGACGCGTCGGCAAGGACAGCGCCTGTGCCTGACAAGGCATACTCCAGATCGAAGCCACAGCCAGCAGTGCGGTGGCGAAGAGAATCATGGAATGAAGCGGAATCGACTTGAAGGGAGAGAAAAAACGGTAGTGATATGCGTGCATAACAATGTCCCCCAAGAATGAGCGGACTTTCGAGATTTCAAAGAAGCCGGTTTCGTTACCTTCATTGCAGTTATCGGGTGAGAATCAGCCTTCGTTGGGGTGCTTCTCCAGCTCGCGAAAAACAATCTTTTGTGCAGCGTTATCGCCTTCCGCGTCATTCGAGTCCCTGACGAAGCTCACAGCCAAGCGGGCGCCGCAGACTGGGCAGCGACCTTGAAGATCGGCCTTCTGGAGATTCGGAGACACAGACCGTTTGACAGTCCGCCGGTAGTGAATGGCAGTCAGCTCTCGTGTCCGTTTCATTTCCATCTCCGGGAACCGGTAGTTCGCATCACCCTATCCATCGGCCAGAGGCACCTCTTCGATTACTCAGCGGAATACCTGCACGGCTCGACTGGTATGTTGGCAACAGGTGGCGGGAAATGTCTTGATGAAGGGGTGATTTAGTTGTGACAAATTCCTGTCATTTCTGTGCGGCGTATTTCGGCGGGAGTGGCGAAGTTGTTTTCGTGGGAATTGGTATGTGTGGTGCGGAGTTTTGAGTTCCCCACCTGTCGCAAAACCGGCGAGAAGTGGGGCACCTCATTCTCATTTTCGCTTCGAGTGGCCGAAGGCCTATGCGCGCGTCGGCGGTCCTCCTTGTGCTTGTGGTCACTGACAGGGTCGCTGTGGGCGTGGTGTAGTTCCGACCGGCGGTGTCTCTGCGATGTAGGTTCGGGTTCGGACGGCGATGAAGAACCCTGCTGCAACCTACCACTTCGGCAAATTCACTCTCCAGACGGGAGATCACCGGCTATCCAGTGACGGGCGCGAAATCTACCTGCGTCCGAAGACCTACGACACCTTGCTATACCTGCTTGAGCACCATGGCCATCTGGTGACCAAGCACGAGCTGCTCGATTCCGTGTGGGCCGACGTGGAAGTCGGCGAGAACACGTTGACCCATTGCGTCAAGGAAGCGCGTGCCGCCCTGGACGATGACGTTCAGCATCCCAGGTTCCTCAGGACCATCCCCCGCCTGGGGTATGAGTTTGTTGCGGAGGTGGAGACGTCAAGCGAGCCGGCAAATGAAGAAATCGTAGAAGAGGAACTCCATGCCGTCCGCCTGGTAACCACAGAAGAGCAGACCGAGGAAGAGCTGGCTCCCGTAGCTGTCACGGCAGTTTCCACGCAGCCGTTAGCGATCGGGCGGCGGGTGGTCAGCGTGCGGAGTGTTGCCGTCGCCGCGGCATTATTGGTCGGATTGTCGGTCGTGGCTTATCGATTTTCAGCCGCTACTCCGAAGAGCTCTGCAAGGCAGGTCATGGTGGATGCGCTGTCATGGTTTGGGGCCACTCCAGCTCCGGCTCTGACACCACGCGATTACGTGCTGATCGGCGATTTTGAGAATCAGACCGGCGATCCGATCTTCGACCGATCCCTGGTCACGGCGCTGGCGACGAGTCTGGACCAATCCAGCGCGGTCAATGTCTATTCGCCGGTGCGTGTGAAGGAAACTCTCAGGCGCATGTTAAAGACCAACGTCGAACGCATTGACGAAGCTTTGGCTATGGAGATCGCAGAGCGCGAGGGGATCAAAGTTGTAGTGCTGCCGACCATCAGCGGAGTGGGGCACAGTTACCGCCTGTCGGCACGAATTCGCGCGGTATCTTCCAGCAGGGACGTCAAAACCGAAGTTGCAGCTGCGGCAAGTAAAGAGAGAGTGCTCGACGCGGTGGACGAGTTGGCTGCGGCCCTGCGCAGAGACCTGGGAGAATCACTGGAGAAGATCTCGGCAAGCAAACCGCTGACTGCCGCAACTACACCTTCACTGGAGGCGCTCAAGCTGTACTCGTTGGGTTTAGAGAAGCACCGTGCCGCGGACGCACAAGAAGCGAAAACCTATTACGAAAACGCGCTGGCCATTGATCCTGACTTCACGACTGCCCGCGCTTCGCTGGGCATGTTGCACATCGACCAGGCGGCGATGGGCATAGCGCACTTCGACGCGGAAGAAGGGAAACGCCTAATGACGGAGGCGGTTCAGAACATCTCGAATCTGACCGACAAAGAGAAATACACGATCCTGGCCTATTATGCGGAGTCGGTGGAGCACGACTGGGAAAAGGCCGTCCGATACCACAAGGCTCTGCTAGCGATCTATCCGGAAAATCCAGAGGTTTACGACAGCCTGGCGTGGGTTTACCACCGCATGGGCAGATATGAGGAAGCGATCGCCGCCGCGAAGCAGGCGATCCGCATTGATCCGCACCTGTTGATTGCGTATGCCAACCTGGCGGGAATCCAACTTTATCAAATGGGAGACGTGAAGGCAGGCCTGGAAACGTGTCAACAGGCGCTGCGCGTGGATCCGCAAAATGCCTGGTGCTACGACTGTGTGGGTTGGGCCATGTTCGGCAAAGGAGATTGGGCGCAGGCACAGGCAGCTTTCGAGAAGGCAGTCCTGTTTAATCCGCAGAGCACACTTTCCCGCTATCGGCTCGCGCACGCGTATCGGCTGCAGGGGCATTATCAGCAGGCGCTCCAAGCGCTCCAGCCTATTCTCACGATTGATCCCTCGGACGCGACTCCGTTGTACGACATGGGCGTCGTATACGAAGCGATGGGAGACGAGAGCAACGCGCGCGAGCACTTCCAGCTTTATCGCCAGAGAATGGAAGCCGAGTGGCGTAAGAACCCGAAGGACGTCGACGCCGAGTGGTCCATGGCGGAAGTACTCTTGCGCCTCGGCGAGAAGAAAAGCGCGTTATTTTGGACGCGAAAGGGGCTAGCACTCGACCCCAACCGGCACTTTGAATACGCAACGGTGCTGAGCCTGAACGGGCAAAAGCAACAGGCCCTGGAGCAGCTGCGGATTGCGATCCAGAAAGGATATCCGTATCCGATATTCATCAAGATCCACCCCGACCTGCAGGCCCTGCATGGTCCGGAGTTTGAGCAACTGCTGGGAAGCGTGATCAAGAACTGAAGGTTCAGTCGCGGTGCGGTCGTCTGCGCAAAGGGATGTTCTTGGCAGCGTTTACGGCTCCGATCATTGACGCCGCACGAACACCACCGCGAGACGGTCTTCGTAGATTTTCTGAAACCGTTGATCGCCGCTCAGAATCGAGGCCAGCGGCTTAGTGCTGTCGAGTAGAACGGTGCCGGACTCGTTCAGATAAGGATCGTTGACGTAGGACGCGTCACCTCTTTCCGAATCGAAGAAGCGAAAGTCGAGGTCATCCCCGTACAAATCGGTGCGCCCGTCAATGGCGACGGGATAATTCGGCATGTACCAGGTGAGAAAGCCACCCCAATCGAACGTATTGTAGAGCGGACCCGGCTGCGGGTTTTGCCGAAGAAAATTGACGGCTCTTACGGGAAACACGCTGCTGATGGCGTCGTCGAGGCCGCGCGCATTGAAGCCGGTGTTGAGCGCGATCAAGTAAATCAGAACGGCCAGCGCCGCCGCCAGCCCCGCTTTCTGCGCAAAGGTGTGGTCAGGTTCGCGTTCAACATCTTCGGCACTTTCGTCTTTACTCCATGAGTCGGCAATACAAGCTGCTGCGGTGATGCAGAGGAACCAGGAATCGCGCATCGTGCGAAAGGCGACAATACTGGCGACACTGAGCAGCGACAGCTTGAAAAGATCGACGCACTTCTGGCGTCCGAGAATGAAGAATGCCGCGGCTGCGAACAACAATTCCACATAGTGGCTGACGGCACGGAAGTTGAGGGCGCGGAATTCGCGAATGAAAGCGTAGGGAAACGTCGAACCCGCGTAGGCAAGAGCTATGAAATACAGATGATACGTGTAGGGCCCCAGGCAAGTCGCCAGCGCGCAGGCGGTGAAGACGAGAAGCAGTTTGCCGGCGGGAAGTTTTGAGAGCAGGACGGAGTCCGGGACGATACCCACCTTCGCAGCCAGTTGCTGGAACAGGTGCACTCCAGCGAACAGCCCGACTACGAAGAGGCCGTACACAAATTGAATATGGCAGTTCGCCCAGATCACAAAAACCAGGGGAAGCCAGTAGAGACGTTCGATGCGGCCGGCGCGCTGCGATTGCAGAATCAAGGTGAGCGTCACCGCGAACAGGATCATCGACAAGAAAACTGGACGTGGCATCAGGCTGAACAGAAATGCGGAACAGCTCAGGGTTGCGAGAATGCAAGCCAGCCAAAACTTCCCTGAAAGGCTGCGAACCATCCAATAAACGGCGTATGCAACCGCCACGGTCAGCAGCGTTCCAAAGAGTCCAATGCCCACCAGCCCGAACCAGGCATAAGCGCGCGACAGCAGCACCTCATATCCCCAGCTGTAAGCCGCCCAGGGACGATTGGCTGCCGTGCGGGAAAGGATTCCGGCGTGAGGGAACCCGCGATGTTCGATGATCCAGTCGCCGACCTTCAGGTGCCACCAGATATCGAGATCAAGCACAGAAAACTTCGACCACATGGCGCGAGCGGCTACGGCAGTCAACAAACCGGCGAGGGCGATCATCTGGATGAGACGCCGCTCGAGTAGCCCGGACAACTGCTGTCGAAGGCTCATAGGCTCGAGCATCACACGAGGGTTAGCCTCCGGAGTTTGCTGAGCGGGCGGGAGACTCATAGCCATGCGCTTTCCCGGCCCTCTCATCGTTATTGCACGGTCAGGCCGACAATCGTGATCGTTACCGGATTGGGCTGAGCTTTCGTCGCGCCTTGAACCTTGACGTTGTAAGTGCCGAGCTCTGAATTTATGGGAGTAGAAGACGAACTTCCGCTTCCGCCGCAGGCGGTCAGCATCATCAGGAAAATGCACGGCGCGGCCAGCCAGAACCAATAGCGGCGCTTACGTCGACTTCCAATTCCAGCCAGGAAAATGCCGGCCAGGGGTAAGAACATGGCGTAGAGCTGCACCCTCATCCCAGGAAGATCCGCAACAGACGCCGAGCCCGAGGGGACAGCAACGGTCAGTGAGAACGGCACGGCTTGAGATCCGGGGGTAATTTGGGTGGGCGAAAAAGTGCAGGTTCCGCCCGGCGGCAAAGAACCTTGCGAACACGAAAGTGTGATCGGTGCGCCGGGAGCTCCGGTATTTTCATTCAGCAGAAGCGAATACGTTGCGGTCCCTCCAGGAGACGCGGTTTGAGGAGCGGGCTCAGCCGCAGTCGGTTCCGTGATAATCGTCACCGACTCGCTGCCGACCGCGCTCGAGAGCGCCTGAGAGATGGCTTCGATGGTAACCGTTGCCGGCGATGGCACCGCTGCGGGTGCAGTATAGAGGCCTGAAGCGTCGATCGTTCCGACAGTCGCGTTCCCGCCGGTCGTTCCATTTACCTGCCACGTTAGAGCGGTGTTGGTTGTGCCGGTCACAGTTGCGATGAATTGTTGCGTGGTGCTGGTATAGACCTGACTCACAGCGGGGCTGGTGCTTACGGAGACCGCAACGGCGCCGCCCGCAGCGACAATGGTAGCCTGAGCCGAACCCGATGTCGTGTTATCGGCTTGCGAAATTGCCGAGATTGTAACCGTGGCTGGAGTGGGGATGGCCGCCGGCGCCTCGAATAGCCCCGTGGTTGAGATGGTTCCAACGGTCGAGTTCCCGCCCACCACGCTGTTCACGTACCAGGTCACAGAAGTGTTACTGGTTCCGGTTACCGATGCCGTGAACTGTTGCTGAGTGCTGACTGCGACGTTGACCGGATTCGGAGTAACGGAGACAAAAATCGCTGGAGCAAGTTCACGGACGCGCGCGTTTTCGGTGTCGGCGATAAACAGATCGCCGGCGGAATTGCCGAATACGCCGGAAGGCGAATTTAGTTCCGCACTGGTGGATTGACCGCCATCGCCGGAGAAACCGGGCGTTAAGGGAGTTCCGGCCACGGTTTGAATGAAGCCGGTCGAAGCCACGACTTCGCGAATGGCAGCATTCTCGGTATCGGCGATGTAGATGTCGCCCGACGCGTCGACGAATAGACCATAGGGAGTATCCAATTCCGCGCTCGCGGCTGCAGCCCCGTCACCGGCGTAGCCGCGTGTGCCCGTTCCGGCCACTGTGGCAATGTCGCCCGCCGCAATCGTTGTTCCCGCGACTGTGACCGATTGAGTGCTTGTGTTGACGGCGCGGATGCGGTTGTCAAAGGCGTCCGCAATATAGACGTTTTCCGCCGCGTCGACGAAGACGCCAGTTGGAGAACTAAGCTGTGCGCTGGCGGCAGCTCCGCCATCGCCGCAAGCCGCCGTCGCTGGAGTGCAATCCGTGCCATTGCCGGCAACGGTGGTGATGGTTCCGGCCGACGATACTTCGCGAATCACATCATTTCCGGTGTCGGCAATGAAAATGTTTCCCGCGCTGTCGACGAAGACGCCGTAAGGATTACTGAGCTCCGCACTCGTCGCCAGTCCGCCGTCGCCAAGGTAACCGGCGGTTCCAGT
>JASHQK010000515.1 GCA_030039195.1 Candidatus Sulfotelmatobacter sp. | reverse complement strand
CGCCAAAGACTTTCACGCCGAGACGCTGGGCGTTCGAATCGCGCCCGTTTTTTGAACTGCCGAGACCTTTTTTGTGTGCCATGACCGAATCCTAGGCGACGATCTCGCCCACCCGCACTTCGGTGTAATCCTGGCGATGCCCGATGGTGCGCTTGTACTGCTTTTTCCTCTTGAACTTGAACACCAGAACCTTTTTGCCGCGCCCGTTGGCGGTGATGGTGCCCTTGACCTTGTAGCCGGCGGTTTCGGGGCCGGCGAGCACCTCGCCGCCATCACCGAAAACCGCCAAAACTCCTGAAAACTCGACATTTGAGCCGACCGCAACGTTCAGCTTCGGCACTCGAATCACATCGCCCGGAGCAACCCGGAACTGTTTTCCGCCCGCTTGAAGAATGGCATGCATGGGAAAAATCCTTGTTGGCGCCCGAACACACTCGCAGGTGCGGGCTTAGTGGCGTAATTGAATATTTTATGACACCGGCAGTCAGTTTGACAAATGTGGACGGCGGATCGTGATCCGTGGCCTCCATGCAGGCGCACCAAGTTCGGTTCAGCGAAGCACTTCTGGTGTGCGGTTTCGTGCAATCGCCCTCGGCTTGAGGTCCCCTTAACATTTTTATCTTGACCGCTCCGGTGGTTCAGTTAAATAATTCTTGGATAGATTCCATCCGCCATCAGATTGTGCCCTCCGGGGCCAAAGGTGTTTCGTTGGCGTTTTTCCGCGGATGGAGCAAATCGGGACAGGCGGGGATTTGACTAGTTGTTCGGAGGTAGCGTGCTAGTGTATCACTCCGAAGCGCCTCAGGCGTGGTGTT
Source organism: Candidatus Sulfotelmatobacter sp. (assembly GCA_030039195.1). Taxonomy (GTDB): domain Bacteria; phylum Acidobacteriota; class Terriglobia; order Terriglobales; family Acidobacteriaceae; genus Sulfotelmatobacter. Next base: position 18,167 of record JASHQK010000515.1, on the reverse strand, counting down.
CAATCTAAACGGCGGAATCCGCCGCCGAAAGTGGAGAGCAGATGCCAGATCAGACGAGTACTCAAGCAGTTGCGGAACTGGAAGAGGAAATCGCACAGCGTCTTCAGCAAGAGCGTACACGGCTGAGACGCGATGCTGGATTGGTGCAGTTGAAGCCATTTCAACGGCCGGTGGAGCGGGCCTTTACCGCCGAGGAGCGCGACAAAGTCACGATCCTGTTCGGCGGCCTGACCTGGAAGCACGAAGCGCTGATCCGCTCCGTCTTCCAGGGATGCGGATATAAGTGCGAAATCGTACCATGTCCCGACGTTCCCGCGTTCCAACTGGGCAAGGAGTACGGCAACAACGGCCAGTGCAACCCAACCTACTTTACGGTCGGCAATCTGGTGCAGTACTTGCAAAAACTCGAAGCCCAGGGTATGCCGCGGCAGGACATCATCAGTAACTACGTCTTCTTCACCGCGGGTTCGTGCGGCCCGTGCCGGTTCGGCATGTATGAGGCGGAATACCGCTTTGCGCTGCAGAACGCCGGGTTCGACGGCTTCCGCGTGCTGCTGTTCCAGCAGCAGGAAGGCATCAAGGCGGCGTCCGGCGAGCCGGGGCTGAAGTTCACAGTAGACTTCGGCATGGGAATGCTCAACGCGCTTCACCTGGGCGACACCATGAACGAGATCGCTTATCAGATCCGGCCCTATGAAGTGAACCGCGGCGAGACCAACCAAGTGTACAGCGAATGCATGGACCAACTGGTGCACCTGCTGAGGGACCGCAAGCCCTTCGAGATTCTGGAGTGGGCGCCGTCCTGGGCGAAGGATTATCTGGCACGGCCGGAGAAGAAGAAGCTCAAGAACACGCTGAACACGCTGGGCAAGATCCGCGAGAACCTCTATGGCGACGTCTTCGTGGACACGCTGGAGGAAGTTCGCGACCGGCTGAATCATATCGAAATGGATCGCCTGCGCGTGAAGCCCATTGTGAAAATCACCGGCGAATTCTGGGCGCAGACCACCGAGGGCGACGGCAACTTCCACATGTTCGAGTTCCTGGAGCGTGAAGGCGCACAGGTGCTGGTCGAACCGATCGCGACCTGGGTCGCTTACCTGATGTATCAGGCCAAGGCGCATGCGATCGCGAAGTGGCCGGTGAATCGTCCGCATCGCGATCCCAAGTGGCACGAGTTCAAGAAGCAGTTCGCCAACTACATCGGGCTGCGCAAGAAATTGTGGGGCATCGGATTTGGCGAGCGCATGTGGAAATTCTTCTATCATCGCACGGCGAAGAAGCTGGGCGGGATCACGCACCATCTTGCGCCGCAGACGGAACTCGCCGAGCTGGCGCATCCCTTCTATAACCAGTTTGCGCGCGGCGGAGAGGGACACCTGGAAGTCGGCAAGAACGTCTACTACACGATTCACAAACTCTGCCACATGGTGCTGGCATTGAAACCGTTTGGCTGCATGCCCTCGTCGCAATCGGATGGCGTGCAATCTGCGGTCATCAACAAATTCAAAGACATGATCTTTCTGCCCATCGAAACTTCCGGCGAAGGCGAGGTCAATGCGCACAGCCGAGTCCAGATGGCGCTGGGCGAGGCCAAAGTGAAGGCCAAAACCGAATTTGAGCAGTGCCTGAAATCGACCGGCAAGAGCTTGGCCGAGATTCGCGAGTACGTCGACGAGCATCCCGAGTTGAAGCGCCCGTTCTACCACGTACCGCATCGCGAAGGCGTCGCGGGTACTGCGGCGCAGTTCATCCTGCACGTGAGCGATCGCATCGACAAAGACAGGCAATTCCGGAAACGCTCGCGCGTGCAGGTGGCGGAAGCGCCCGCGATGGGCGATTAGGATTTGTTTTTCCCCGTGTCTCGCGAAGGCGGCGAGACATGGGGCACCCACGGCGGTAAGATTTTTCTTCTCGTTTGGGAGTGAGGGAGAATGCACGATCACGAGCACCACGGACCGAAGCTAGTTCAGATCGCCGGAATAGAGGGCCTTCCCGTAGACCTCGCGCGGCGTCCCACGCCCGCGCAGAAGCCGCACGACCACAGCACACAGTTTCTGGTCGGGCTCGACGTTGGTTCGACGACCGTCAAAGCGGTCGCAGTCGACGCGGCGAGCGATAAGGTGCTCTGGCAGGACTACCAGCGCCACGAAACCAAACAGCCGGAAAAGACGCTGGAGTTTCTGAAGCGGATGGAAGCCGAGATCGGCATCAACCGGCATAACACGCGCATGTTCCTGACGGGCTCGGGCGGGACTTCGATCGCGGAACAGATCGGTGCGAAATTCGTGCAGGAAGTCACGGCCGTGTCGTTGGCCGTCGAGAAGCTGCATCCGGAAGTGTATTCGGTGATCGAGTTGGGCGGGCAGGATGCGAAGATCATCGTCTTCAAGGATGACGACGAAACCGGGCGCAAGAAAAAAATTCCTTCGATGAACGATAAATGCGCCGGGGGGACGGGCGCGGTCATCGACAAGATCAATGCCAAGCTGAAAATTCCCACGCAGGAGCTGTCGAACCAGAGATACCACGGAATCAAGCTGCACAAAGTGGCAGGGAAGTGCGGCGTGTTCGCCGAGACCGATATCAACGGCCTGCAAAAAGTGGGAACGCCTCCCGATGAGCTGATGGCTTCGTTGTTTGAAGCGATCGTGCTGCAGAATTTGAGCGTACTGACGCGCGGGCACACATTGCGCCCGCACGTGCTGCTGCTCGGCGGACCGAACAGTTTTATTCGCGGCATGCGCGAGGCGTGGCAAGCGAACATTCCGCGCATGTGGCAGGAGCGCAAGGTTCAAGTTCCGGACGGTTCCAAGCCGGAAGATCTGATCAAAGTTCCGCAGAATGCGCAGTATTTTGCCGCGCTGGGCGCGATCGAGTTCGGGCGTAGCGAAGACGATTGCGTGGGTTGCTATCGCGGATACGAGCAACTGGTTCACTACATCGAGTTCGGACGACAGGAAGAGAAAGCCAAGTCCGGCGGCAAGGGACTGGTCGAGCATCCCGCGGACCTTGACGTCTTTAAAGAAGCCTACAAGCGCCCAAAATTCACGCCGGCGGCATTTCAGAAGAACAGCACGGTCGGTGGGTTCATCGGCATCGATGGTGGATCGACTTCGACCAAAGCGGTGCTGCTCAGCGAAAACGGCGACATTCTCTGCAAGTCGTATCAGCTCTCGAACGGCAATCCCATTCAGGACACGATTGACATGTTCGAGAATCTGCGCGGGCAGGTCGAGTCGCAGAATGCGAAGCTCGAAGTGCTCGGCGTCGCGACTACTGGTTATGCGAAAGACATTCTGAAAGACGTGCTGAACGCCGACGTCGCACTGGTCGAAACCGTCGCGCACACGGAATCGGCGCTGAAGTTTTACGAAGATCCGCACGTGATCGTCGACGTGGGCGGGCAGGACATCAAGATCATCATCCTGCACAATGGGCGCGTAAAAGATTTCAAGCTGAACACGCAGTGCTCGGCCGGCAATGGATATTTCCTGCAATCGACGGCGGAGGGATTCGGGCTGAGCGTGAATCAGTACGCCGATCTGGCGTTCTCAGCGCAAGCCATGCCGGTTTTCGGCTACGGCTGCGCGGTCTTCATGCAGTCCGACATCGTCAACTTTCAGCGGCAGGGCTGGCGCGCAGAAGAAATTCTCGCGGGACTGGCGGCTGTTCTCCCGAAGAACGTTTTCCTCTATGTGGCCAGCATTCCCAACCTGGCGGCGCTGGGTTCGCGCTTTGTGCTACAGGGCGGAACGCAAAATAATCTTGCCGTCGTAAAAGCCGAAGTGGACTTCATCCGCAACAGCTTCCGGGCGACGGGGAAGCAGCCGGAGATCATCGTTCACGAACATTGCGGCGAATCGGGCGCGATCGGCGCGGCGCAGGAAGCGCTGCGCTTGTGGCGCAACGGGCAGACGACAACGTTTGTCGGCCTCGATGCCGTGCGCAAGATCGAATATCGCACCACGCGCAATGAAGATACGCGCTGCCATTTCTGCAAGAACGACTGCCTGCGCACGTTCATCGACATTCGCACTGCACCGAAGGACGACATGAGCTTCGTGCCCATCCAGAAAGTCACGAAAGTTCCGCTCATGCACGGTGAGCAACGCTTGATCATCGCGACCTGCGAAAAGGGAACGGTCGAAGATGTCAACGACATGAAGGACATCAAGGCAGGGCTCGACTCGATCCGCGCGAAGCATCCGAATTTCGTCGACTATGCGTCGAAAGAGGTGTTCCGTCCGACCAATGCCAAGAGCGTGGCCGATCCACTGCCGACGAAAGGGTGGGCTGGCTGGAAAAAAGGCGACAAGGAACGCCGCGGGCTCATGGAGAACCGCAAGAACCTGCGCGTCGGCATTCCGCGCGTGCTGAATATTTATACCTACGCGCCGCTGTTCAATGCGTATTTTGAGAGCCTGGGCGTGCAGCCCGAAAACATTATTTACTCCGACTATACGAGTTCTGAGCTCTATCGCGCGGGCGCGAGCCGGGGCGCGATCGATCCCTGCTTCCCGGCGAAGATCGGCATCTCGCATGTCTACAACCTGATTCAGGAAAAACATCGCAAGAAGCCGCTGCACGCGATCTTCTTCCCCATGTATGACGTGCTGCACTCACCGTTGAAGAACATTGTCGGAGCAAACGCCTGCCCGACGGTGACCGCGACGCCGGAGACGGTGAAAGCGGCGTTCACCAAAGAGAACGATGTTTTCGCCGAACATAATGTGAAGTACATCGATCCTGTGCTGAATTTTTCGGATCGGAAGTTATTCGCGCATCAGATGCTCGTGGCGTGGCAGCCGGTTCTCGGACTCTCGACCGAGGAGAATGATCGCGCCATCGAGTCAGGATTTGAGGCGCTGAAGAATTACGAAGCCAACATTCGCCGGCGCGCGCGGCAGGTGCTTGATCAACTGGAGCGCGAGGACCGCATCGGCATCGTCATGCTGGGACGTCCGTACCATCACGATCCCGGCCTGAATCACGAAATCCTCGACGAATTTCAGAAGCTCGGCTATCCGATCTTCTCGCAGAATACTTTGCCAATCGATGAAGACTTGCTGGAACGACTTTTCGGCGAGGAAGTACGTGCCGGTGTGATCAGCCATGCACTCGATATCGGCGACGCTTGGAAGAATTCTTATTCCTGCAGCACGAACCACAAAGTGTGGGCGGCGAAATTTACAGCCCGGCATCCGAATCTGGTCGCGCTGGAGATTTCCAGCTTCAAGTGCGGCCACGACGCGCCGATCTATGGAGTTATAGAGGGAATTATCGAACAATCCGGAACTCCATATTTCTGCTTCAAAGATCTGGATGAAAACAAACCTTCCGGGTCGATCCGAATCCGCGTAGAAACAATCGATTACTTCCTGCGCCGCTATCGCGAAGAAGTAATTCGCAAGCGCAAGGCGGTGCAGGACATCGAAGCGCAGCTTGCGGCGCTGGAGGAACAGTTGCGCCGCGAAAAATATGGAGAGGCTGCCTACGCCTCGCAAGAAAACAGCATGGAACCTGAGGCGCAAGGTATGGCGGCGGATTAGGTACCCGTCGCGAATTCCTTTACAGGAGTTTCTGTACCGTCTCTGGCCTTTCACGTTTGTTGCCACAGATTTTCATGCAACCCTCTCTGCCCGTAAGTAATCAATATTAGAACTCGGCCCCGCTTCGTAACTTCGCTGAAAGCATACGCCCAGGCGTGGAGGAAGATCAGTATGGCCACCGCCCCGAAGTTCCGCATCGATGTGGATATCCACAATCTTCTGATGAATTCGAAACCCGGCCCGGTATTGGTTCCAAGGCCGAAGGGAATGACTTTACCCGAACCTGTATTTCCGCAATATCCAGAAAAGCTGTCGGATCCCGGGCCCGACATTATTCCTCAGAAGCGCAACTGGACTTGGCCGCTGGCATATCGAGCTATGCGCGGCTGGCTGTTTCCCTATGTTCGCTCGCGAGTGCTTCCGGGAGTGTTTCATCCCATCACGGCCTACTTATTTGTCGAGTACAAATGCAATCTCGATTGCTGGTATTGCTGGGCCTTCGACAACAAAATAAAAGGCATGACCGAAGATGTTGCGCGGCGCTCGATTGATTGGCTCTACGACCACGGTTGCCGTGTGCTCGCACTCATGGGTGGCGAGCCGCTGCTGCGTCCGCAATTTGCGCACAAGGTCGTTTACTACGCGGCGAAAAAAGGATTCTGGATTTACATCGGCACGAACGCACGCCTGTTGCGTCCGGATGTCGCCGATCGGCTCGGCGATGCCGGAGTGGCCGTGATCAATTTCGCCGTCGATGCCTGGGATGAGAAACCTAGCCTGCCCAAGGCACTGGTTCCTGTGCGCAAGCATCTCGAGCATTTGATAAAGAAGCAATACGTGTACGGTTACATGGTTTTCTTCAACATGAATATCTGCCGGAACAACACGGACGACATTCGCCGGCTTACGGAATATGCGTACGAGCACCGCATCGCCACCGATTATCACATCAATGAGACGCCGATGCTCGAGCAGGACGAGCACTTCAAGCATCTCAGCGACAATCCCACTTACATCATGCCCGCAGACTGGCCGGCAATCGATTCCTTAGTCGATTGGATCATCGAGAAAAACAAAGCCGGGTACCAGATGGTGAATTCCGTTCAGCGATTGCAGGAGATCAAAGCCTTCATCCGCATGGCTAGCGGCGCAGATTTGAAACGGCTGGGCTGGAATGGCGATGGTACGGGCACGATCGGAGACGTCGCGAGACAATTGGCCGGAACGCCTGGAATTGTGCAGGACGAGAACGAGGAGCTCCATTTCGCCGAATGGAACTGTCGCGCCGGACAGAACAACGTGATCATCCGAACAGACGGCACGGTCGCACCCTGTTTCCCCATGTATGCCTCAACCTACAACTGGGGAAACATCGACCATCACAAGTTCGAGGAGGGGCAGCTCGCGGAGATGAAGAAGACGTGTCAGCAGCACTGCTTCTCCACCCTGAATCACAACCTCGCGTATTGCTACAACGACGCTCGCGTGATCAAGTTCGTCTGGAAAAATCTGGTCACGAATCGGATGAAGGGCGGGGCACAGAGTTTCTAAGACTAGAAGGGTTCATGACATTACCGGGTTAGGTCACATCCGCGCCCAAGTGGCGGGAACGTCTACGTAGGACCGACTCAATTCTAGAACTGAAGCGCAGCCGAGCAAGCGCAGTGTGCGATCCACGTCCGAGCGCAGAATGTCGAGCGCGCGAGCGGTTCCCGCGTGGCCTGCGGCGGCGAGTCCGTAAGCGTAAGCGCGGCCAATCAGCACGGCGTGCGCTCCGAGGCAGAGAGCTTTCACGATATCGCTGCCCCGGCGAACGCCGCCATCCATCAGCACTTCGATCTGACCGTTGACCGCAGCGACAACTTCGGGCAGCGCCCGCAGCGTGGGAGAAACGGAATCGAGTTGCCGGCCTCCGTGGTTCGAGACCACGACTGCGGCCGCCCCTTCATCAATCGAGCGCCTTGCGTCGTCGCCCGTGAGCAGGCCTTTCACGATAATCGGTCCCTTCCACAATTCGCGAATCCAGCCGAGATCTTCCCAGGTGACGGTCGATTCGGCCAGAGCGGCAGCGACGTCTACGAGTTTCATGGGACCTTGACCCGGGATGACGATGTTCTCGAGCTTCGGCATGCCACCATCGAGCAAAAAAGAAATCAGCCATCCGGGATGCGCGAAAAAATCGGGCAGGTATGGGATTTTCGCAAACGGAGAAGAACCCAATAGCTGCTTCATGCCATTGCGCGGATCGCGTTCGCGCAGGCCGGCCACGGGGGTATCGACCGTAATTACAAGCCCGGAAAAACCGGCGGTGCGTGCGCGCTCGAGCGCGGCCTCGGCGGCGGCGCGTCCGCCCATGAGGTAAAGCTGATAAAAAACCGGACCGCGCGAAGCGGCGCGGACATCTTCCATCCTGTGACCGGAAATAGAAGAAAGAATGTACCCCGTACCGGCTTCGCCCGCGGCGCGAGCGGCCGCAACTTCGCCTTCAGGATGCATGAGCCGGCTATAGCCGACGGGAGCGAGCATGGCAGGAAAAGAGATTTCGTATCCGAGAATTTTCGTTTTCAGATTGCATTCGTGCACGGCCACTGCGCCGCGCGGACGAAACGTAACTTCTCGAAAGGCTTTGCAGTTTTCTGCCAGCGTGAGTTCGGCTTCGGCGCCTCCGTCGAGATAGTCGAAAACGGCTTTCGGAATGCGAGCCTGCGCGATGCGGCGCAGGTCTTCGATATTGACAACCTGAGAGGAATTCAGTGCGCGAGACACGGCAGCTATTCTAAACCTGCCGTAGCCTGCATCACCGAGCAGAAGCAGTGCTCAAAGTTTTGGTTCTCCGGTGGGCTCGAAGCGAACTCCGTCGAGGTCCATCCCTGAGGCGAGGGACTCCCGAATCTTGCCCCGATTGGATCCGGCATGATCTACAGCTGCAGAGACGCAGCTCAAAGCTTGGCGAAGGGATGTGCCTTCGGGCAGTCGGAAGATCCACGGAATATTTGTTGAGGTGAGCATGCGGTCGGATGAGATGGCGATAACGGGGACGAATGCTTTCACTCCGATCTGCTCGGCGAGATGACTGGAGTTGCGATCGAGCGCGACGATCGCCAGCACGTGTTGTTCGTAGACGGCTCTCACCAATTCGTCGGCGGATTTCCCCCAGGATGTATCAGACGGGATAGCTATGAGAGAAAGCTTCTCCGGCTGATGGGCCGGATTCCCACCCTTCGACAGGCTCAGGGCAGGCTGTCTCGCAAAATCGGCGAGAAGTGGGGCACCCACAGGGTTATTCAGGGGAATAAGAGTCCCCGCAGAACGCACAGCTTCCTCGGCGTGCGGACCGAAAATCGCGATAGATGACGCGCCTCTATGCTCGTCCGCCAGCGGCGGCCCGGAGTACTCGACGCCGCCTTCACCCACGCGGGCATAAGGCTTCTCCATGGTGATGCGCCGGTACGTGATGGTTCTGTTGTGAACCTGAGCTAGAAACATGGGCGCGATGTTCTTGCAATTCGGATCGAACACCATATCGCCGGTGACACCGCTGTAGCTCGTTAACCCTGTCAAGGCATCGCGGATTCGTCCTTTGTTGAGTCCGGCGCGGCAAATTGCATTGAGCAAAATCTGCATCTGGTCGTAGGCGAGCGCCGCGAAGTGATCGGGCTTTTCGTGGTAGCGCGCTTCATAGCGGGCGACGAAGTCGAGCCAGCGCGGATCGTTGCGTGTGGGATCATATGGGAAAACGGCTTCGAATCCCTCGGCTGCCGGCCCCGCAAGTTGGATCAATTCGTCGCCGATAGTGCGATGACTGCCGAAGACGCGCTGCTTCATGCCGAGCTCTTGCATTTGCTGGAGTATCATCGCGGCCGGTTTGATGTCGGTCCAAAGCACGATGGCATCGACGCGCGAATCTTCGATGACTTGAAGCTGATGGCGAAAATCCGTGTCACCGGGCCTGAATTTTTGTTCAATTACCACCGGATGACCCAGCCGCCGCGAAGCATCACGGAATTTCAACACTCCGAATCGGCCATAACGATCATTTACGCGCAGAATCGCCACGCGCTTGAATCCCAGCTCCGTGTAGATATGCCGTGCGAGCGTGTAGCCCTGCTCGCGATCATCCTGCAAGACTGTGTGAAACCAGGGAATGGTTGTCTCGGGCACGGTGGGATCGGTGGAGGCGCTGCTGACCAGTGGAGTTTCGGCTTTCAGGGTAAGTCGAAGCGCGATGTGCGTGGATTCCGAACTGATGGAGCCAAACATGGCCCAAACTTTGTCCTCGTAAATCATCCGGACGGCATCGTTCGAGGCCGCACCCCAGATGGCGGAATCTCTTGTAACGCCTGCTGCGGCAAAACTGCTGTTCTGCCAGTTGTCGTAGTCGTTGTGCGTGATGAGGCGGAAGGGCTTGCCGCCGTAGCCTCCGGCAGCGTTGGCCTCATCGATCGCCATCTGGGCGCCATTCAGCATGCGATTGCCAAATACTTGCTCCGGATGGTCATAGAGCGGCGCGAGAAAACCGATGCGGATCTCATCGAGAGTGTTGAGATCGGGATCTGGGACATCACGAGCAGCGCCGTTGTATTCCACAAGGTCCTGATAGTACTCGTAGTAGGGAGTGGTGAATTTCGAGAATGGGCGCAAGTCCTCGGGCGCGCCTGTATAGGGTTTTAGCGTGCGATTTGGCGGTGGTCCGGGAGGGTTCTTTCCGCATGAGCACGAGAACGTCTGGGCGCCGCTTGGGCACAGCATCGCGCAGACAAGGGCAAACATGTAGACGGCGCGCATAAGCTTACTCCGCGGGCGATTCCCGCCGAAACATGGCTATCGCTTCAATCTCGACCAGCAGATCGGGGCGGCAGAGGATGGCCTGAATGCCCGTCGAAGCCGGCAAGGGATCGAGCTTTTGTTCCTTGTAGAAGCGCGTGCGCTCGTCGTTGAAAGCTGCGTAATCGCGCTCGATGTCGCGCAAATAGCAGGTCGTGCGAACGATGTCGTGCCAGGTTGCACCTTCGGAGGCGAGCAGCTTGGTGATGTTGTCGTAGGTGCGGCGCACCTGCGCGCGCAGATCGCCCACGTGCACGGTGCGGCCGGCGTCGTCGATGCTGGCCGTCCCGGAAATCAGCAGGATGGTCAGCCCGTTCAGATCGATGCGCATGCCCCGCGAAAATGCGCTGCCGTAGTCGTAGGCTTCATTGAGCGCCGTGTGATTGGTGATCGCCCGTTTCACGACGGGCGCGGTTGCTACTTCGGCTAATAATTCTGCGACATTCATAAAATGACTCCCTAACGCTCCTATTCGTGAGACCTTCCTGTATGAGACTCGTATCGGGGCATGCCTTCAGGCATGCCGTAGCCCTGTCCTTGCCTTGCTGGCTTCAGCCGCTGTTTACAGCAGAACAGCGGCTAAAGCCGTCGACAGGAACCGTTCTTTTCGCATCGCTGAAGCGATGCCCTGATACAAATCCTCCATCGCAGCTATCTGCTCGCAGTGGTTCTTCTGCTGCGATTTGGCGCTGCGTCCAATGCACTGTTCTGCCGGATTCCGTGACTCAGTCCTTTCGCGGTGGCCACCCAAATGTCGTCGCCCTGAAAATCGACGCCGAGAATGTAGTTGTGAGCGGGCGCGGTCTGCACCAGAACTTTGGTTATGTTTCCAGCGGCGTCGCGCGTCCACATTTCTGGTTTGTGCGTGTCGAGCGCTGGACGATATACCGCCCAATTCGTGCCGTCGTAATACGCCAAACCTTTGTCAGTGGAGAACCAGGCATGATTGGCGTCGACCGCTTTCACTTGATTCAAAAAATTGCTGGGAAGGCCACTGTCTTTGGCCAGGAAGTTGTGCCAGTAGCGGCCATCGTAGCGGCTGGCGCCGAAATACGTGGCGACCCACAAAATCTTGTCGACATAACTGACGGAAGTCGTGATCTCGTGGATCAGTCCCTGATCCTTCATCAGGACCATTTCCGTTTCACCATCGGGATCGTTGTAGTCTTTCCAGCGCTCCGTTTCTTGGTCGTATTCGAGCACGCCTCCGCCCCAAACCGCGTAATACACTTTGTCCGCGGCCGGACTGACGGCGTAGGTCCAGATTTCATACATCGGGGTGTTGCGATTGTTAAAGAGGGACCACTGTCCGGTGCGAGTATTGAGGCGGCTCGCTCCGGCGGCAGTTGCGGTCCATACGAAATCGCCTTGCACGCCCACGCCGTAGACAATGTCATTGCTCAATCCGGAATTCAGCTGACTGAATGTGTCGATGCGGCCAGCAGAGATGCGGCTCAATCCACCCATGGTGCCCGCCCATACCTCTCCAGTGCGCTTATCCAGAGCAAGCGAGAGCACGGCTTGATGCGCGAGGCCATCGGCCGGACGGTAGATCTTCCACGAACCGTCCTCGTACAAACCCAGCCCGTTCTCGGTTCCCGCCCAGATACGTTTGCCGTCGACTAGCACGCAGAAGACGTGATTGTCGGGCAGGCCGTTCGCCGTCGTGAAATTTTCCCAGCGGAAGCGGGGCATGTTCTGGGCGAGAGACGGCATGGAAAAAACGGCGACGAACATCAGCAGCCCTGCAATCGTCTTTGGGAGATCCCTTCGGATTCGATCAAGGAGACTTTTTCGTCTTCGATTCCCACGTCTCGCAACATCGGCGAGACGTGGGGCACCCCACGTCTTATTTCGTCGCAAAGGAGAATCCAAAGCTGTCAATTTCATAGTGTCTTCAAATACTCGATGAGATCGTTCAACTCATCTTTGGTGAGATCGTTGGTGACTCCGTGCCTGTCCTGCGGATTGAAGATCGTCCAGATTTCTTCCAGGGACCGCGCCGAGCCGTCGTGCAGGTAAGGCGCAGAATAAGCGACATTTGGAAGTTGCGGAACATCGATGATCGGCGAACGATCGGTTTCTTTGCCGGTGCCGACATTGACCTGCTTCTGATCGGTGTATTTCGGTCCGCTGTGGCAATAGGCGCACTGATTCGATTCCGGGATCGGTGTGCCATTTTTCGCTTTCGTCCGTTCAAAAATCGCCTTGCCTCGTTCCTGCGCCGGGGTCAGATCGCCATTCGCCGAGCGGTAGCGATTGGGACGATAGGGAAGCGCATAAACAAACGTGACCAGATCGGTGAGCTGCTGCGGGGTGAAGCTCTGCGAACGGAAGAAAAATTTCTCGGTTCGCGGTCCGCACTCGGTGGGCATATCCGGATTGCCACCGTTCCATTTGAAAGGCTCGGTTCCGGCGAGATCCTCGAGCGAACGGTTATCGACAATGTCCTTGCCGAAGCCGTCGGGCTCCAGATCCCACTGCAAGCCGTCAATGGTCGCGTCGATGTGGCAGTTGGAACAGCCAAATTGCCCTTGAAAGGCGAAATCGGCAGTGAAAAAGAGCCGCTCGCCGCGACGAACCGCATCGGCGTTCCTCGGCCCGCCAAGATCAATGGTCGAGATGACTTTGTCGGACCGCATGTCGATGACGGAAATATTGTCGTCGAGACGATTGGCGACGTAGACGGTCGCGTCATCGGGCGCGATGATTGCGCCGCGCGGATTGTGGCCCACGGGAATTCGGTCGACGACGTAATCGGCGGAGGCGGAAAGATCATTCACAAATGCCTTCCGTCGGCTTTTGACGGAGTGCAATAAATGCGCGACATCGACGACCGTCACGCTTTCTGATCCTGCCGTCGTGACAAAAAGTTTCGACTTGTCGGGAGCAATCGCGACACCCCAGGGCAAAGCGTAGTAGCGATCCAGCTCGTCGATCGGAATCTGGACGGGTTGGCCGACATCGGGGCCAAAGAGAGTAAGGGAATCGCCGAATGCCCAGCCATGCTCGACGTGCGCAAGGGGAACCAGGTTCTTGGGACGCAGCTGCGCAGCCACACCCAGTTTGCCATCGTGCGACAGCGCCACGTGAAACACGCCAGCCACGTTGTGCAGCGGCTTGCGATCGACCACGATCTGCCGCTGCGTATCGATCACGGTGATCTCAGAATTCGGCGGAGTGCGGAACGCGCCGGGATTGGGATAGATGTGCGTGCAGAAAATAAGTTTTCCATCCGGTGATAAGGCCAGGTAGCTGGCGCCGCGTCCAGCGAGAAGGCGCTTGATCTCCCGCCCGGTTTTCAGATCGATGACGGAAATGTCGCTACTCAGGCGATTGGCGACGTACAAAGTGGTGCCGCTCGAGTCGACGACAACTCCGGTCGGTTCAAATCCTGCAGGCAAGGTTTCGACGACTCGCATTTGAGCCGCATCGATCACCGAAACGTTGTCAGACCACGAATTTGTGACATACAACGTGCGGCCGTCTGGCGAAGAGGCGATGCCGCGCGGAACGCGGCCAACGGGAATGCTCGCTGCAACTTTGCGGGTCGCCGTGTCGACAACCCGGACTTCGTCGCTGCCTTCGCAAACGACGTAGATGAACCGGCCATTGGAGGAAAACTGCAGTTCGATGGGGGAAAGATAACGTTCCCGTACGGCGGCTGATTGTCGGGCGGCTGGCTTCGCGGCAATCACGAGCAGCGCAATCGCGAGTACAGCAATCAATTTCGCGATCACCTGCAAGTGCGAATGCCAGCGCCGGAAGGGGCTTAGGTTCGGCGGCTCTGTCGGCATGCGTGAAGGCATGCCCTGATGCGAATCGGTACGCTGGCCCGGCGCTGACCGCCGCAGACGCTCACGATTTGTCGCGCGCAAGGACACTTACGGCTCCTCCACAGTAAGAATGCGGTCGACGGAAAGATTTTCGAGCGTCTGGATCTTGCCGCTCGGCCAATGAATGGTCAGCTTGTCGGCTTTGGTCGCTGTGCCCAGACCGAAGTGAATGCGGCCATCGTCTTGCGAGAGGTAACCAGATCCGGCAAAGCGCTCGGCGACTTGTGTTCGGCCTCCTGCCAGCAATTCCAGCCGTGCGCCGATGCCATCGCGATTACTCTTTTTTCCTTTCAGCTTCACCGTGAGCCAGTGATTCGAATTCTGCGTAACGTTGTGCAGCAGAGTGCCGCGCGCGCCCAGGTTCACGACATAGGCATCGATCTTGCCGTCATTGTCGTAGTCGGCAAAGCACGCGCCGCGGGAAACCGTCTTCACATCGAGCACCGGCCCGGCCTCACGCGAGACATCGGCAAACTTGCCGTTGCCCAAGCCGCGAAACAGAGACTGCTCTTGAGGAACGAGGTGAATCAATCCGCCGTGAAAAATCAGAATGTCGAGCCACCCGTCATTGTCGAAGTCGTAAACACCCGTTCCCCAGCTGGTGTACTGCGCGGTCGCCTGTGAAATGCCGGAACTCGGGCCGATATCTTCGAATCCATTCGCGCCCGTGTTGCGCATGAGCCGGTTGTATTTGGAATCGCTCACCCAGAGATCGAGCCGGCCGTCGCCATCAATGTCGGCGAAGACTGGACCCATAGCCGAAGTATTTTCTCCGTTCTGTCCATAGGCGACGCCGAGCTCGCTCGCGACTTCTTCGAATGTGCCGTCATGCTTATTGTGGAAGAGGAAATTCTCGGTCTTATCATTTGCGACGTAGATGTCGGGATAGCCATCGCCGTCGTAATCGGCGGCGGTGACGCCCATGGTGCGGCCCTTGTAGGCGCCAATGCCAGACTTGTCGGTCACATCGGTGAAGGTTCCATCGCAGTTGTTGTGATAGAGGCGATTCGTGTCGGGGGAATAATCGAGCGGGCCGGGATAATTATCGGCTGGATAATAGTTGCGATACTTGGGATCAAACTTTACATATCGGCCGACGAACAGATCGACGCAGCCGTCAAGATCGTAATCGAGCCACGCCGAACTAATCGACCATCCATCGACCTTGATACCGGCTTTTTCGGTCACGTCAGTGAAGGTGCCGTCGCCGTTATTGTGATACAGAATGGCTTTGCCGTAGCCGGTGACGAACAGGTCGATATAGCCGTCGTTGTCGTAATCGGCGGCAATCGCAGCGGTTCCGAAAATATTTGCCGCAACCCCGGCTTGCTCTGTCACATCGGTGAACGTTCCGTCGCCGTTGTTTCGATACAGATGATTGTGCGGCGCGACTGCCGGCGGCTGCTTCATCGGATAGGGATGCATGCCTTCGCCGAGCGGCTTTCCACTTACGACGTAGAGATCAGGCAATCCGTCATTGTTGTAATCGAACCAGACACAGCCGGAGCCCGTGCTTTCGACGAGCGATCCGAGTTGCTCGGCGCCGAAGCTGTGCGTGAAATTGATTCCGGATTTCGCGGTCGCGTCTTCGAAGCGGATGGTGCTGGGGGCTGTCGCCTGCGCCTGCGCGAATGCGAAGGACGAAAGCAGCAGGGAAGAGGAGACTAGGACGCTAAGTGCTCGAATACTCATTCTAGTTTGCTCCTGAGGCACTCGCGCCGGTCATGTCGGCCGGTGTCGTCGACTTCAACAAGATTTGCGGGACCGCATTCTCCGGTGCGGTTTCAGGACCGGCGTGGCATCCCACGCAGACGCGCTGCTCGCCGTGGCGCATCCAGAAGAATCCGGTTTCGCGCTTGAGAGTTTTTCCTGAGGCGTCGAGCAGTTCGATTTGCAGTCCCTGTTCGGTGGGCACATGCACGAAGAAAGATCCATCGCGCTCAACTGAGGCGGTTCCAAGCAGCTTCGATTTTCCCGAGGAATCTCGGGCATAGAGCCGCACCGAATGAATCGAGCCGGCAGCAAACGAATATTTCGATGTGTACGCGTTCAGGCAAAGCAAATTCGCATTCGACCAATCGTGCAGGCCGGAAGGATGCCGATTGGGCACGATTCGTGCTGCGAGCGCGACGGGCTCAATCGCGTTCACGCCGGGAGTGGCGACAACGCTGCGAAGTGTGCTCGATCCCGGACGCCAGGTTACGAGCTGAAAAGGATGTTTCGGATTCGCCCGCCACGGCAGCAGCCATTCGCCCGACGAAAGTTCCGCGACATCTCCGGCGTATTCTCCCGACGGTGCGGAGATCTGGACTTCCTGCGCTCGCGCCGATGTAAATCGGTTCAGGCCTGAGGCGGAGGCGAAAATAATGTCGCCGGAGCTGATCTGTTTGCCCTGATGATGAACCTTGCCGTGATCACAGCGATACGATTCCACTCCGCTGCCATCGGAATACACGGTATAGATTTCCGGCGTCGCATCCGATCCGAGCGGATATCCGGCCTCAAACAGAATTCGCCCATCGTGAAGAATGTCGGTGGGCAGGAAATTGGCGGGACCATAGGTGAGGGCGAGGACGTCTCGTCCGGCCAGGTCGGAAGCTTCGATGCGGAACCGACCGTTGATTTTTCGCGCGTAGACCACGCGATCGTCGGGTAGATAGAAAGGCCGGATGCAATCTTCCTTTCCCGATGTGACTTGACGCGCATCGCCGCCGGACACCGCAACTTCCCAGATTTGCCACGGGTCGTGCTGTTCCTGTTTCCCGGCGAATAACACACGCTGCCCGTCGAACGAGACCGCCGGATCCGCGCTGGCTGCGAAATCTGGCAGCATTGCCTGCTGGCCGTGAGCATCATCGACAAAAATCGATGCAGCCGAAGGAAAGCGGTCTGCGCCCCGCATCCAGGCGAGAGGTTGGTAGATCTTTGCTGCGGTATAGAGAAAAGGCGTCGATTGAGCCCCTCCGGAGGCTTGCAGCGAAGATTTCGTGATCGCAACCGCGATCAGCAGCAGCAACACGCAGCCAATGATGGAGCGCGACAACGTCAATCCGCTCCTCCCGCCACGAGCCGGGGACGAAGTTCTCTCGTCTCCCGCTGAATCGCGAGATAGGGCTGCAGTTCTTCCATCAGGTGGCGAAATTCGCTGAAGTTGAGCGATTGATTGCCGTCGCTGAGAGCTTGTTCCGGGCAGGGATGAACCTCAACCAGCAATCCATCGGCACCAACGGCGACGGCCGCTCGCGCCAACGCCGGAACGATGGATCGCACGCCAGCCGCATGACTGGGATCGATAATCACCGGAAGATGGGAAACGGTTTTCAGCACCGGCACAGCGGCGATGTCAAGCGTGTTACGGGTCGCAGTCTCGAAAGTGCGAATGCCGCGCTCACACAGAATGATCTGCGAATTGCCTGCCGCAGCCAGCACTTGCGCGGAGCACAGAAGTTCTTCGAGCGTCGCAGTCATGCCGCGTTTCAGCAGCACCGGACGCCCGCACGATCCCAGCGCTTCCAGCAGCGCGTAATTTTCCATGCTGCGCGTGCCGACCTGCATAATGTCGGCATACTCGGCAATGACCTCCACATCTTCTTCACTCATAACTTCGGTGACGATCGCCAGTCCGGTTTCTTCGCGCGCCTTGCCGAGAATTTTCAAACCTGCAACGCCCAGACCCTGAAATGCGTAAGGGGACGAACGCGGCTTGTAAGCTCCGCCGCGAAGAATGCGCGCGCCCGCTGCGACGACAGCCTCTGCTGTGCTGAGCAACTGCTCTTCCGACTCGACCGCGCACGGGCCTGCCATCACGATGAAGTCGCTGCCGCCGATCTCAAGATCCCTCACCGGCACAATCGTGCGCGAGACGTCATCGTCTGCATCAGCGGGCTTCGCTACCAGATCAAAGCAAGAAAACTGGCCATTCCATTTGGCGTTCATGCCGTCGAATTCCTGCGCG
>JASHQK010000514.1 GCA_030039195.1 Candidatus Sulfotelmatobacter sp. | reverse complement strand
GAAGAAGGCGGGCGGCACACGCCGTTCTTCAAGGGATACCGGCCACAGTTTTATTTGCGAACCACGGACGTGACGGGCGTGGCGGAGCTTCCGGCAGGCACGGAAATGGTGATGCCGGGCGACAACGTTTCACTCGTCATTGAACTGATCACGCCGGTGGCGATGGAGAAAGGGTTGCGGTTTGCGATCCGCGAAGGCGGCCACACGGTGGGCGCGGGAACGATCGCGGAGATTATTCAGTAGCGAGTCGCGAGTCCCGAGTCGCGAGCAACACGGCGGGACACGAAATGCACGGGTCCTTTGCGGCAAAATCTGCCGCTCAGGATGACAAGATGAGACCAAGCGGGTTGCAGCTTCCCGCAAGATCTTTCCTTCCGGAGATGCCGGGAGGGGTTAGAGAGAGAAACAGTGAGCGCACAAGAGAGAATTCGAATCCGCTTGAAAGCGTACGACTATCGCATCCTGGATCAGTCGACCGGCGAAATTGTGGACACGGCGCGGCGCACAGGCGCGCGGATTGCCGGGCCCATTCCGCTGCCCACGATGAAAAACAAGTACACGGTGCTGCGCTCGCCGCACGTGGATAAGAAATCGCGGGAGCAGTTTGAGATCCGGACGCATAAGCGGTTGCTGGACATTCTCGAGCCGACACAGCAGACGGTCGATGCGTTGATGAAGCTCGATCTGCCGGCCGGCGTGGATGTGGAGATCAAGGCGTTCGGGAAAGAACATAAATGATCGCGCTTTGCGGGCGTGAGCCCGCGTCGATCATCCTGAGCGGGGCGAAGGATCTGATTCCCAGCCAATAGCCGCCGTTACAAAACGACGGGCCAAGCTGGATGGAGATTGGAAATGGCAACTAAGGTAGCAGGCATTCTGGGCAAGAAAGTCGGCATGACGCAATTGTTTGACTCGAAGGGCGACGTTCGCCCGGTCACAGTGCTGCAGGCCGGTCCGTGTGTAGTGACGCAGCATAAGTCCGCGACTAAAGACGGATACGAGGCGGCCCAGATTGGCCTCGTCGAGTTCGTGAAGGAATCGCGCCTGACTAAGGGCGAGCGCGGGCATCTGGCGAAGAACAATCTGCCACCAGTCAAGTTCTTACGCGAAGTTCCGCTGGAAACTGAAGCCGGGTCAGACGGCAACGGTGCGGTGAAAGTCGGCGATCGCGTGCTGGTCGAGATTTTAGATGGCGAAAAATTCGTTGATATCGTCGGAGTCAGCAAGGGGCGCGGCTTTCAGGGCGTCGTGAAGCGGCATCATTTCGGTGGTGGTCCGAAGTCGCACGGTTCCATGTTTCAGATTACTGGCTCTATCGGATCGTCGGCTTTCCCGTCGCGCGTGTTCAAAGGCATGCGCATGTCGGGACACATGGGAAATCAGCAGGTGACGGTGCGTAATCTGCGTGTGCTGGGCGTCGATAAAGACGAGAACCTGTTGGTGGTCGAAGGCAGCGTGCCTGGGCCGCAGGGTGGATACATCGTGATCACCAAGGCGAAGAAGCCGCCGAGAGAGCGTCGTGGATTCGCTGGCGCGGCGACGATCGATCCGTTGAAGGCGGCGAAGCGAGCGGCAAAGAAAGCTTAACGAGTTGCGAGCCGCGAGTCCTGAGTCGCGAGGAATTGCTCAGGACGTGGGACTCAGGACTCAGGACTAGGACAATGGCAACGATTGATATTCACAATTTGAGCGGCGAGAAGGTTGGGACGCTCGACCTCGCGGACGAGATTTTCGGCGCGGTCAACGAAGACCTGCTCTGGGAAGCGGTGAAACACTACCGCGCCTCGCAGCGTGCCGGAACGCACAAGACCAAGGCTCGCTGGGAAGTTTCCGGATCGGGCAAAAAGCTCTGGAAACAGAAGGGCACGGGCCGCGCGCGTATCGGATCGATCCGGTCGCCGCTGTGGCGGCATGGTGGGACGGTGCACGGTCCTGTTCCCCGCTCGTACGACTACACGTTTCCACGCAAGAAATTGCTGGGCGCGCTGCGTTCAGCATTGGCTGCGAAATTCGCCGACGGCAAGCTGATCGTGGTAAATGCGTTTGACGTGAAGGAACCGAAGACGAAAGAGTTCCGCAAGGCGCTGGATGCGCTCAAAGTCGATTCGTCGGTCCTGCTGGTCGAGGGCGGAGAAAATCGCAACTTGCAACTGAGCGCGCGCAACATCGACGGGCTTGAACTTGTGCGCGGACATGAAGTGCATCCCTATCATCTGCTGCGGCATGATCGCGTAATCTTTTCGCATCCGGCGATCGAGAAGTTGCAGGTTTCGCTGAAGAATTCGATTTCGAAGAAGCAGCGGAAGTCGGGCTCGGGCGAAGACGAGCAGCCGAAGAAGGCTTCGGCCGCGCCGCGGCGGCGGACGAAGCACGAGAAAGCGGCGGAGGTGGCGTAAGCCTATTAAACAAACATGAAATCCGCATACCAGATCATTCGTCGTCCGGTGATTACCGAGAAGGGCCTGGCGATCAAGGAAAACCAGAACACACTGGTGTTTCAGGTTGCGCCCAAGGCGACGAAGACGGAAATCAAAGAAGCCGTACAGACGATTTTTAAGGTGAAGGTGCACTCGGTGCGGACTGCGACGTATCCGGGAAAAGAGCGGCGGCGCGGGCGGTTTGCCGGGTATCGTCCGGATTGGAAGAAGGCGTACGTGCGCCTGCGCTCCGGCGAGAAAATGCCGGAGTACGCGCAGAATCTTTAGTTAGGAAAACCGCTCCAGGGCGGTGCAGAACCTGGCAGCAGGAAGGCCCTTTCGCAGCGCGATTCGGCGCGTGATCGGCCGAATCGCTCGGGAAAGACGGAAATGCATCAGCACTTAGCGTTCAGCATTCAGCCAGCACGGCGAATGAGGAAGCTAGGAGCTAATGGCTAGAAGCTAAAGGCTGATTTTATGGCAATCAAGACATACCGACCGACGACGCAGACGCTGCGCTTTCGCACGACGCTCGTCAACGCCGACATCACGACGACCCAACCGTACAAGCCCCTGGTCGAACCGAAGCAGCGTACGGGCGGACGCCGCAATTCGGGCGACATCACGCTCTGGCATCGCGGCGGCGGGCATAAGCGCAAGCTACGCATCATCGATTTCAAGCGAGATAAGACCGGGATTCCGGCGACCGTGGCGACCATTGAGTACGATCCGAATCGTTCGGCGCGCATTGCGCTGCTCGCATACGCGGATGGCGAGAAGCGTTACATTCTGCAGCCGGAAGGACTAAAGGTTGGACAGAAAGTTGTCAGCGGTCCGGAAGCCGACATTCTGGTTGGAAATGCTTTGCCGCTGCGGAACATTCCCCCTGGCACGGTAATTCACAATCTCGAACTCAAGCCGGGCAAGGGCGGGCAGATGGTGCGTTCGGCGGGCGGGTCGGCGCAGCTGGTTGCGAAGGAAGCGGAATATGCATTGGTGAAGCTGCCCTCGGGCGAGACGCGGAAGATCTCGCAGAATTGCATGGCGACGATCGGACAGGTCGGCAATCTCGATCACGAGAACATCACGATCGGAAAAGCGGGAAAGACGCGCTGGCTAGGACGGCGTCCGGTGAATCGTGGCGTTTCCATGAACCCGGTCGATCATCCGCATGGCGGCGGTGAAGGCAAGACCTCCGGCGGACGGCATCCGGTGACTCCGTGGGGCCAGCCCACACGCGGATACAAGACGCGCAATAACAAGCGCACGGATAAGTTCATCGTGAGCCGGAGAAGCAAGTAGGCATTGGTCGATAGTCGGTGGTCATTGGCAAGAAACAGATTCCTCACCGGCAGGGAACGCCGGTTCGGAATGACAAGGTTTTTGGATTTAGCTAAAAGCTAGGAGCTAACAGCTAAGAGCTGATTTATGGCACGTTCAACCAAAAAAGGCGCGTTCGTCGATGGCTACCTGCTGACGCGGGTTGAGCAGATGAATTCGCGCAACGAGAAAAAAGTGCTGCGTACGTGGTCGCGGCGTTCGACTGTTGTCCCGGAAATGGTGGGGCACACGATCGCGGTGCACAACGGCAAGAAGTTTATTCCGGTGTACGTCACCGAAAACATGGTCGGGCACAAGCTGGGCGAGTTCAGCTTCACGCGCCAGTTCAAGGGTCACTCCATGAAGGCGGCGACGGAAGCAGCGGCGAAGCCGGCCGGCATTCCGGGCGGCCCGGGAGCTCCGGCTCCAGCGGCAGCACCGGCGGGCGGCGCGGCTCCGGCGGCGCCGAAGGCGTAACGAGTCCCACGTCTCGCAAAAAGAGGCGAGGCATGTGGCATCCCGAGAGTTGAGATACGACTATGGAATTTCGAGCGGAAACCCGTTTCCTGCGCGTCTCGCCGCAAAAGGCGCGGCTGGTACTGGATTTGATTAAAGGGCAGCAAGTCGAAGATGCACGCAACACGCTGCTATTCACCAAAAAGCGCGTGGCGTCGCATATCGGAAAGCTGCTGCAGTCGGCGCTCGACAACGCAAACTTTCTCGCGACCGAGAAGGGTCTGGATGTCGAGATCGATAATCTGTATGTGAAGCGGGCGGTAGCCAATGATGGTCCACGCATGAAGCGGATTCGTCCGGCGCCGCAGGGGCGCGCGTACCGATACCAGCGGCGTATTTCGCACATCGAGCTGGTGCTGGCAGAGCGGGGCAAGAATGGTGAGGCGGTTGTGCAAGTTGTCGGCGAGGCGGCTCCGGGGAAGCGGAGAGCTCCGGTTGCGAAGAAGTCGGCCGGAAAGAAAAAGGCGACAGCAAAATAAACGCCCTTCCGCGCGCTTGCTGGGCGCGTGTTCGGAATGACAAGGCTTGGTTGAAGGTCAGGAGAAGCAATGGGACAAAAAGTGACCGCGATTAGCGGGCGTGAGTGAAACGAGAGCACGCTGCGGTCATCCTGAGCGGAAGCGAAGGATCGCGATGGAGACAAGATGGGACAGAAGGTACATCCTTACGGATTTCGGCTCGGGTATACCAAGCCGTGGAAGTCGCGGTGGTTTGTTGAGCGCGACTATGACAAGCTGCTGCACGAAGACGTCAAGCTGAAAAGCGAGCTGAAAGACAAGCTCAAGTCGGCGGGCGTCAGCTCGATCGAAATCGAGCGGCCCGGCAACAAGCTGCGCATCATCATCAAGACGGCGCGGCCGGGCATTATCATCGGGCGCAAGGGCGCGGAAATTGACAAGCTCAAGGCGGAACTGCAGAAGCGAACGTCGCGGGAAGTATTCGTCGATATCCAGGAAGTACACAAGCCGGAGCTCGATGCACAGCTGGTTTCGGAATCGATTGCCCTGCAACTGGAGAAGCGCGTGGGCTTCCGGCGTGCGATGCGCAAGGCGGTGGATTCGGCGCTGCGCTTTGGATGCAAGGGAATCAAAGTTCGCGTAAGCGGGCGCTTGAACGGAAACGAAATCGCGCGATCGGAGTGGTATCTGCAGGGACGTCTTCCCCTGCACACGCTGCGCGCCGATATCGATTTCGGATTCAGCGAAGCGCGCACCACGTATGGCGTCATCGGCGTGAAGTGCTGGGTATACAAGGGCGAGATTCTGCAACAGAAAAAGCGCGAAGGGCAAACGGCGAGTGCGGGATTTTAAGCAGGCGTGCAAAACGCGCGATTTAGCAATCCCGCAAACCGCGCGATCGTTCACGGCGCCAGGATCCTTCGCAGGACAAAAGACGTCCCGCTCAGGATGACAAGGCTGGTTAAGAGCCAAGAGTTAGAAGCTAAGAGCTGATTTATGTTGATGCCAAAAAAAGTGAAGTACCGCAAGCAGCAGCGCGGACGCATGACCGGCAAAGCCTGGCGCGGATCCGAGCTCGCTTTCGGCGATTACGGACTGAAAGTCCTCGAGCCGGGATGGATTACCGATCGTCAGATCGAGGCGAGCCGCGTGGCCATGACGCGTTTCGTCAAGCGCGGCGGCAAGATCTGGATTCGTTTGTTTCCCGACAAGCCAGTCACGAAAAAGCCGGCAGAAACCCGTATGGGCAAAGGCAAGGGAGCACCCGACCATTGGGTCGCGGTGGTGAAGCCGGGGAAGATTTTGTTTGAGATGGAAGGCGTCACCCAGCAGGACGCGAATGAGGCGCTGCGTCTGGCATCGCACAAGCTGCCCCTGCGGACGACGATGGTGCAGCGCGAAACGGCGCACTGAAAAATGCAGGTATCAGTTTTCAGCCGTCAGCTGTCAGCAAACGCGACGGCACGAAAGCTGAGGGCTGAAGGCTGAGAGCTTATTTTTATGAAAGCAGAAAAAGTTAGAAATCTTACCGACGAAGAACTGCGGCACCAGGAACGCGATCTCTCGGATCAGCTCTTCAAGCTGAAATTTCAGCTGAACATGGGGCAGACCGAGAGCTTGAAGAAGATTCGCGGGCTGCGCAAAGACATCGCGCGTGTGAAGACGATCATGGGCGAGCGGGCGCGGACGGCCGCGGCGGAGAAACGCTAATGGCGGAAACAACAGCAACACAAAAAGTTCAGGGCCGCCGCAAGGAAGTGGTGGGAGAGGTCGTTTCCAACCGCATGCACAAAACCATCGTCGTGCAGGTAACGCGAAAGAAGTCGCATCCCTTTTACGGGCGCGTGATTGCGCGGCACAAGAAGTTCTATGCGCACGACGAGAAAAACGAAGCGCATGTCGGCGATTTTGTGCGCATCGAGGAGACGCGCCCGCTCTCGAAACTGAAGCGCTGGAAGTTGAAAGACATTATTCGTAAGGCCGCGCTTTTGCCGGAAGCCTCGGTGGATGCGGCGAGCTAGGAAGGATGTGGGCCTGGCGCGCGATTATTGCGTCGCGAAACTCGCGACGTTTCGCGCGGCTCACCCAGATTCTTCGGCGCCAAGAGAAGGCGCCTCAGGACGACAAAACGATAGGGAGAAATGCCATGGCTGTGATGATGAGAACCATGCTGGAGGTCGCCGACAATTCCGGCGCGCGCAAGCTGCAGATGATTCTGCCGCTGGGTGGCGCAACCGGATTGAATGCGGGTCTGGGTGATGTGATCACAGCTGCAGTGAAGGAATCGGCGCCCGAGGGCCAGGTGCAGAAGGGCAAGGTCGTGAAAGCGGTCATCGTGCGCACGCGCAAAGAGCATCGCCGGCGCGATGGAACGTATATTCGCTTCGATCAGAATGCTGCCGTGCTTATCAATGAAGCGGGTGAACCGGTAGGAACGCGCGTGTTTGGTCCGGTGGCGCGTGAACTGCGCGAGAAGAAATTTCTCAAGATTGTGAGCCTGGCGCCGGAAGTGATCTGAAGGCAGGTTTCAAGGTTTCAGAGTTTCAAGGTTTCAAGGTGCCTTGAGCTCAGCGACCTTGAACTCAATCATGGCGAAGCGTGAAACCTTGAAACTGGGAAACTGGGTTTGATATGGCAACCGCATCGACAGCACATAAACGAGTGGATATACGGCGCAACGACACCGTGAAGGTGATTACCGGACGCGACAAGGGCAAGGAAGGACGCGTGCTGCGCGTATTTCCCAACGACGCGAAGATTCTGGTCGAGCATGTGATGATGGTAAAAAAACACGTGCGTCCGAATCCGCAGGCCAACATCAAGGGCGGCATTGCCGAGCAGGAAAGTCGCATCGCGATCTCGAACGTGCAGTTGGTTTGCGCCAGCTGCGGTCCGGTGCGCATCGGGCACGAAGTTCGTGGCGACCGGAAGGTGCGGGTTTGCAAAAAGTGCGGAACGACATTAGACAAATAGCTGTCAGCTTTCAGCCGTCAGCTCTCAGCCGGAATGGACAGGGAGCAACGACGCTGGAACTCAAAGCTAAGAGCCGAAAGCTTAAGAGTTGAAAATGGCAAAGGACAAAAAAGCACAGAAAGAAGCTCCGCAGGAGCAGAAAGCCCCCGAGCAGGCGCGGCACAGCGCGAAAGAGCGTCCGCGGCTGCGTTCGCGATTCGAAAAGGAAGTCGCTCCGGCGCTGCTGAAGGAACTTGAACTGCAGAACCCCATGGCAGTTCCACGGCTGCACAAAATCGTCGTCAACATGGGCGTTGGGGAAGCGACGCAGAACGCGAAGGTGCTTGATCCGGCGGTGAACGAGCTCGGACTGATTACCGGCCAAAAGCCGGTGGTCACCAAGGCGAAGAAGTCGATTGCGGCTTTCAAAGTCCGTGCCGGACAGTCGATCGGCGCGATGGTCACGCTGCGCGGCGATCGCATGTACGAATTCTTTGACCGGCTGGTGAATATCGTTTTGCCGCGCGTGCGCGACTTCCGCGGAGTATCGACGAAATCGTTCGACGGACGCGGCAATTACACGCTCGGTTTGCACGACCAGCTGATTTTTCCCGAGATCGATTACGCGAAAGTTGACAAGCTGAAAGGAATGAACGTCACGATCGTGACGACGGCGCAGAACGATAATCAAGCGCGGTCGCTGCTGAAACATTTGGGCATGCCGTTCCGGGCCTAGTGATTGAGCGATTGAGTCATTGAGTCATTGATTCAATGAGAAAACTTGTGGAGGCGTTTGCTGAGAGCTGAGGCTGAGAGCTGAAGGCTGGAAGCTAGTCGCCAGGAGCTAAGAGCGAAGTGGGAACAACAGCAAAGCGAGTCAAAGACGGTGTTGGGTTGCACCAACATAAAGTGAAGAAACCTAAGTTTTCGACGCGCAGGCACAACCGCTGCCGCATCTGCGGACGTCCGCGCGGATATCTGCGGAAGTTCGGCATCTGCCGGTTGTGTTTCCGGCAGCT
>JASHQK010000046.1 GCA_030039195.1 Candidatus Sulfotelmatobacter sp. | reverse complement strand
AATACGACGTGCCGTCGGTGACTGATGAGTCGCTGTACGAGGTACTCGCATTCAGCGACGGGTTGATCATCGAGAAGGATCCGCAGGAAGTGGTGTACACCGCGCGATAGATGTTATAGCCAGAAATGTTCGACGACGTACTCGCATTCCACGACAGACTTACGCTGTAGGTCGGCGCTGCTTCTCCCGTGCCCGTCACCGTTCCGGTCGTCGTGGAAGGCTGAGCATTACTAGTGAAGGTGAGCGTCGCGCTCGCCGCCCCGGTCGCCGTCGGCGTGAACGTCACTGAAAAGGAGGTGCTCTGGCCGGCCGGGATGGTCACAGGCAAAGACAATCCACCCACCGCGAACAACGAGTTGCTCGAACTGACCCCGGAGACAGTGACGCTGGCACCGCTGGCCGTCAGGCTGCCGGACGCGGATCCGCTGGTCCCAACGACTACGCTGCCAACACTCAGAGTCGTCGGACTCACGCTAAGTTGTCCCACGGCCGCTACTCCCGTCCCCGTCAGCGGAATCGTCAACGTCGGATTCGTCGCATTCGAAGTGAGCGTCACACTACCGCTCGCACTTCCCGCTGCCGTCGGAGTGGACGTCACGCTGAAGCTTGCACTCTGCCCTGCCGTCAGCGTCACCGGAGCCGTGATCCCGCTCAGGCTGAACCCCGTCCCGCTGATCGCCACCTGCGAGATCGTTACACTGGTCCCGCCCGTGTTCGTTACCGTTTCCGACAACGTCTGATTACTGCCTACCGTCACACTGCCAAAACTCTCGCTCGTCGGATTCGCACTCAGCGCTCCCGCCGCTACTCCGGTTCCCGACAGCCCCATCGTGAGGGTGGGATTGGAGCCGTCTGAGACGATCGTTACCGTCCCACTCGCGCTCCCGCTCGTCTGGGGCGCAAAACTTACCGTGAAGTTGGTGCTCTGGGAAGCGTTGAGGGTCAGCGGCGCTGTGATCCCGCTGATCTGAAATCCAGCGCCCGAGACAGATGCCTGCGAGATATCGACGCTCGATGCGCCCGTGTTGGTCAGGGTTACAGTCTGCGACTGCTGGGCACCAACAGACACGTTGCCGAAAATCTCGCTGGCAGGATTGAGTGTCAGCTGTCCGGCAGCACTTCCGGTTCCTGTTCCCGAAAGAGCCACATCCATAACAGTGTTTGAAGCATTGCTTGTAATTGCAGCGGTGGCGTTGAAAGTTCCCGCCGCGTTGGGTGTGAAGCTGACGTTAATGGGAGTATTCTGTCCTGCGGCGACCGTAAGTGGAAGGCTCGGCGAGATCAGCGAAAAGTATTTCGTAGATATGGCAACGCTGCTAATGGTGACGGATGCCGACCCGGAGTTCGAGATGGTGATGGGCAAGGTCTTGCTGTTGCCCGCCGCAACACTGCCAAAACCCAGATTGTAGTTCGTGGATAGAGTGCCGATCTGTGGCGGTTTCGAATTACCAGCCGCGCTTAGACCTTGGCAACCAACCAGGAGGGCAAGGCTTGCCACAAGAAGTAGTACGCCAGCTGCCTTGCCGAGAGATTCATGACCATTTCTCGCCGCTGTCTTTCGCATAGTCAGGGAACCGCGACCCGAGATTCCGTGACTCGATGGACCGGGGGGAACGGTTCCCCTTTACTCTGGCTTTTGGGATGTGATTGCGATAGATATCCGATGGACGTACCGCCAGCGGAAGAAAGGCCAATAGCAGGCAGGAAATTTCCACGCGCTGACAGGATCGGTTTGGCCGATGGCTAAGCGTACATGCAGCACGCAGATATGCAGTGAGAAGGTTCATGTACCCCGAGGAGGTTACATGTATCTAATGTCGAAGTCCTGCGAGGAATCGTTACAGTCGAGCCGTTGCGACAACTAATCTCCATGAGTCCCAGAATTCCCGGCGAAGTCTGCCCAGCCTCGAAAACAAAAGCTGCGATTCACGTAAACTCACTCTGACTCTCTTTTGGAGGTCTCTTTGACCAGATTTCCCAGGATCCCTGCTCCGCTCAGCAAGCGCGCCAGTCGCATTCGAATCCTGTTGATGGACGTGGACGGCACGATGACCGACGGCAGTGTTACCTTGCTCTCTCAAAGCGACGGCACGGCTCTGGAAATAAAAACGTTCGATGCGCACGACGGCCAGGGACTGACTCTGGCTCACAGTGCAGGTCTCCGAACTGGATGCATCACTGGCCGGGAGAGTCCGGCGCTACTTCGCCGTGCCCATGAAATGAAGATGGAGTTCATTTACATGAAGCAGCCCTTGAAGATGCCAGCCTATGAGGACATTCTTAGAAAAGCCGAGGCGTCCGACCATGAGGTCGCCTTTATCGGAGACGATCTGCCGGATATCCCCTTGTTGCGCCGTGCAGGTCTGGCTGTCGCGGTTGGCAATGCCGTCCCTGAAGTCAAAGCTGTCGCCCACTACACCACCAGGGCTCTTGCCGGACACGGCGCAGTCCGAGAAGCGGTTGAGCTTATTCTCCGATCCAAAGGCATTTGGGAAGAGATGATTGACAAGGCCCGCGCCTGATAAAGACGCAGACCGGTTTCGAACTGAGGGAACCTATGATCGCAGGGCAATTTGAAGGCAAAGTTGTTCTGGTCGCCGGTGGAACCGGAGGATTGGGCAGAGCCGTGAGTCTGGCTTTCCTCGCCGCATCGGCGAAGGTCACCGTGACTTATCGCAGCGAAGATGAGCTAACACTTTTGAAAAACTCGGCTGGAAGCCGGGCTGCCTTGTTCCGCGGTTATCAGGCCGATGTGACCGACGAGTCAGCTGTACGTCAAGTCGTCCAGCGAATTGTCTCGGACTATGGCCAGCTGGATATTCTGATTAGCGCGGTGGGCGCCTACGCTGGTGGCACAACTCTCTGGCAGACCGATCCCCACGTTTTTGACCAGATGCTCGCACTCAATCTGCGCTCCGGATACGTACTATGTCGCGAAGTCGTGCCGTTGATGCTGAAACAAGGCGCCGGCGCCATCGTGAGCGTAGCATCGCGAGCCGCAGTCGATCACGCTGCCGGAGCAGCGGCCTATGCGGCGTCGAAAGC
>JASHQK010000513.1 GCA_030039195.1 Candidatus Sulfotelmatobacter sp. | reverse complement strand
CAGTCCAGCGCGGAACCGGCTGCGAGCTGAGAGCGAAGTCAGCTCATCGTGCTGCGGGAGGTCGGACATAATCGACACTTAGATCTGGCGCTGCTTCCGCCGCTGCGGCGCCATGTTTAGAATGCTATCACCCAGGGCACACCGATATCTCGCGAGGTGCTATGCCGGGGATTGCACTTTCCGACCATGGCAGATGAGTTGAAGCGCACTGTCGTATGGAAAAATCTGTTGCTCGATGGTCGGGACAGTTGCGGTCTCTGGCACGTTAGCGATGGCTGGCTGTTGAAGGGAACCGTGGTTGGCGTCCTCAAAGACCAGCGGCCTGTGCTGGCAAGTTATGAAGTTTACACGGACGAGAACTGGTTGACACATCGAGTGCAGGTTGAGCGCAAGATCGGCAGCGACGTGAAGATGCTCGACTTGAATGTGGAGAGCCGCGGAGAGTGGCGGAGCGGCAGGGCGGAATTGCTGACGCTGCGCGGCTGCAACGACGTTGATCTGGCGCTGACTCCGGCCACGAACACGCTGGCGATTCGCAGGCTCAATCTCGAGGTTGGAGGCAGCGCGTCGCTGATCGCAGCATGGGTGAGGTTCCCCGATCTCACGGCACAGCCGCTCTCACAGCGGTATACGCGCCTGGCAAACGATAAGTACCGGTACGAAAGCAACACGGGATTCTCCGCCGATATTACCGTGGATGACCTTGGTCTCGTGATCTCGTATCCGGGCGCATGGGAGCGCATGGCGTCGGGTCGGTGAAGCCGCACCAGTCGTTTCTTTTGCAGCCTTGCGCATCCGCCCGGATTTCGTTCGCAGCCGGGCGCCTGCGGCCTAAGGCACACACCCGATTGCAGGAACCTGTAGAATCGCATTGTGGGGATCACGCGGTTCATCTAAGGCACTAACTTCTGTCTCACCTTTAATTTCTTGCGAGGAAACCTATGCGTGCGAAGGCCAGCAAAATCTCCGTCGCAGTTCTTGTTCCCATTGTGTTGGTGGTTTTTTCGGTGGCAACTCTGCGTGCCGTCGACAAAAACTTTCATGACGCGCCAGACTCGGCGAAGATTCTGAAAAACCCTTACACCGGTCAGGCGCAGGCGGTTAAGGTTGGGAAAACGCTCTATGCCCAAAATTGTCTATCGTGCCACGGCCGGTCGGGGCAGGGGACGGGCAATGTGCCTTCTCTGGTCGATGGCAAGTTGGAGGGCGTGCCCGAAGGCGAGGTGTTCTGGTTCATCACCCAGGGGAACAAAGACAGCGGCATGCCGTCGTGGGCATTCCTGCCGGAAAAAGATCGCTGGGAGATCGTCAGTTTCGTAGAAACGATGGGGCCCGGCAGCCGGTCGGATGCTGCGCCGGCCGAGGCTCCGGCTGCGCCGCCTACGGCGATGACTTCGACGATCAAGGCACCGCCTCCAAAAGCTCCCTTCACCGACTTCCGTTATGAATGGCCGGGGAAGACGCGGAAGATCACGACGAAGGATTTTCCTGCGCCGTATGCGACCCAGTCGGCGGAAAACGGTCCGGATGTCGTGGCGCGTCCAGCAAACGTTTGGCCGGTGACACTGCCTGGATTCAAGGTCGAGCTCTATGCGGCAGGGCTGGACAATCCGCGATTGATGCGCACCGCGCCGAACGGCGATATTTTTCTCGTCGAGAGCAGGCCGGGGCGTATTCGCGTATTCCGCGGCGTGACCAGCGACGGCAAGGCGGCGCAGAGCTCAGTTTTTGCCGAAGGACTGAAGGATCCCTATGGGATCGCGTTTTATCCTCCGGGCCCCGACCCGCAGTGGGTGTATATCGGCAATACCAACGAGGTAATCCGATTCGCGTATCACGATGGCGATCTGCAGGCGAGCGGACCTCCGCAACACATCGCCGATTTGCCGGCGGGCGGCGGGCACTGGACCCGCGCACTGGATTTTTCCAAAGATGGCAGCAGAATGTTCGTGGCCGTGGGATCGGCATCAAACGACGATGATTCCGACACACATCCCGCCGAACACAATCGCGCCGATATTCTGGTGTGCGATGCTGCGAATTGCATCTTGAACGTCTATGCCTACGGGATTCGCAACGCGGGCGGCGGGATTCGCGTGAATCCGCAGACGGGAGAGTTGTGGTGTTCGGTGAACGAGCGCGATGCCCTCGGCGACAATCTCGTCCCAGATTATATTACGCACGTGCAAGAGGGCGGATTTTACGGTTGGCCGTGGTGGTACATGGGGCCGAATCAGGATCCGCGGCAGAAGGGAAAACATCCGGAGCTGAAGGATAAGGTGATCACGCCCGATGTCTTGCTGCAACCGCATAATGCGTCGCTGGAAATCGCCTTCTACGATGGCAAACAATTTCCTGCTGACTATCAGGGAGACATTTTTGCCTCGGAACATGGGTCGTGGAACAAGGGAATTCGCGCCGGCTATGAAGTAATTCGCGTCCCCCTGCATCAGAGCGGCCACGCCAGCGGCGACTATGAAGATTTTGTCACCGGATTCGTGCTGCCGAATGGCGATGTGTGGGGACGTCCGGTGGGGATGACGGTCGCACCGGATGGTTCGCTGCTCGTGAGCGACGACGGGTCGAATTCGATCTGGAGAGTGAGTTACACGGGAAGTAGGCAGTAGCTCAGTGTTTGGTCATCCCGAAGCCGCGCGCTTTCACCGGCGAGGCGAGGGATCTCGCTGCAGAA
>JASHQK010000512.1 GCA_030039195.1 Candidatus Sulfotelmatobacter sp. | reverse complement strand
GAGCGAAGGCTCGCGCAAGGACTGAGCCGGGCATTGTCGCGAAAATCAAAGGCGCGCGGCGCGGAAGAGCTCAAAGTCCATGCACGCACGCGACGGGACGATTTTCTGCAAGGCGTGAAACGCTGCAAGGAATACATTGCGGCGGGAGACATTTTTCAGGTCGTGCTATCCCAGCGGCTGGACTTTACGCCTGAAGTAGCGCCATTCGATTTGTATCGCGCCCTCCGGCAGGTGAATCCGTCGCCTTATCTCTATTACTTGCAGATGGACGGCACCCACATCCTCGGTTCCTCTCCGGAGATGCTGGTACGAGTGACCGGAAGGAAACTGGAGTATCGTCCGATTGCCGGGACGCATCCGCGCGGGCAGGACGAAGCCGAAGATGTGCGTTTGGAACAGTTGATGCGAAACGACGAAAAAGAGCGCGCGGAACATGTCATGCTCGTCGATCTCGGCCGCAACGATCTGGGGCGGGTAAGCGAGTACGGATCGGTGAAGGTGAAGGATCTGATGTATGTGGAGCGCTATTCCCACGTGATGCACCTGGTCTCGGCGCTGGAAGGCACGTTGCGCAAGGACCTGGATTCGCTGGACGCCTTTGCGGCCTGTTTCCCGGCGGGAACGTTGAGCGGCGCGCCGAAGGTGCGCGCCATGCAGATCATTGAAGAACTGGAACCGACGCGTCGCGGTATCTACGGAGGGTCCGTGCTCTATGCGGATTTCGCGGGGAATCTCGATTCCTGCATCGGGATCCGTACCCTCCTGATGCAGGGCAAGAAAGCCTATTTGCAGGCCGGCGCGGGGATCGTGGCGGATTCCGATCCGGCTACAGAATTTCAGGAATCGATGAACAAGGCGCAGGCGCTGCTAAAGGCTGTGGAAATGGCCAGGAGCGGCCTGTAGACAGCGTCGAGTCGCAACTGGTCGACAGTTCTCTCCACTCCGATTTCCGGGAATTTTCTTTCAAGCGGCCCTGCATCCATTGACTCGACTGCCCGCATCTCTCTATTCTCAATAGGTTCCTGGTACGTCCTCGGGGTGCACCTGCCACTGAGCGCCAGGCGTTGATTCCTGACATCTCTCTTGGGCGTTGAAGGACGAGTTATGAAAAAGCTGGCGTTTCTGACGTTACTGGCGATTGCGGCTGCGCTTTCGAGTTGCGGCAGCAACCAAATTCAGGAGTTGCCGACCAGTAACATCAGTGGAAATTGGGAGGCGCAACTGACCGGCGGCACCGGACCGGCCGCAAGTCTGAATTTTCTGGTCAATTTCAACCTGTTTGTCACGAATGGAAGCCCTGTTCAGAACGTCAACACCAACGGCTTTACCTTCATCAACGCCAACTCATGTTTCCCGGGCGCTCCGGCGGGCGTAGTCGTACAGACCCAGTTGACGAACAATATCAGCATAAACCAGATCTCTGGCATGATTACCCTTACCATTAAGTCCTCGACGGGAAACGTCCTCAACATGAGCGCTAACCCTAATGTAACTCCGCCCACCGGAGAACTTATCGGAACGTCGGGTGGAAACAATGGAACCGTAACGAACGGCGGAGTGAACGGGGAGTGGTGGCTGACTCCTGGCAGCGGCACCTCGAATGCCGCGTGCACTGCGGGCAGCGAGACGAGTCCCTTACCTTTCATCATGTGCCAGAACGCGACGAGCTGCACTACGGCGATCGGTCCCTCCATTTCGCCCGCACGGTTCTGAACCGGCTGTCGCGCCTGACTCCCAAGTCCCGGGTGCTTCCGTCCGCCTGCCCCGCTGCTATACAGTGAGAGGCATGAACGGCCAGGGAAGGTCCCGCTCGCTGGCAGAGATCGCGTCTTCCATCGGTGGACGCGTGATTGGGGATGCCACGATCGGAGTGAGCCGTGTTGCCAGCATCGAGTCGGCGCAACCCGGGGATCTCGTCTTCGTTGACGATCAAAAGCACCTCGCCGCAGCCCTGCGCTCGCGAGCGAGTGCTGTCATCGCGGGAGAATTCGCGGCAGCAGGTTCCTCCTCGCGACCGCTGCTGATCAGCGACCATCCCAAGCTCGCCTTTGCGCGAGCAGCGGTGCTGTTTCGCGAAGGCTTGGATTCGAACGTCTCCGGAGTGCATGGCACGGCTGTGATTCATCCCACCGCTGTGGTTGGGGCGGGAGTGCGTGTGGATGCGCGCGCGATAGTCGGCGCAGACGTTCAAATCGGCGAAGGCACGCACATCGGTGCGGGCTGCGCGATCGGCCAGGGAGCGCGGATCGGGCGAGATGGTGAGATATATCCGAACGTAACGGTTTATCCGGGCACCGTGCTCGGCGATCGCGTGATCGTGCATGCGGGGGCGGTGCTGGGCAGCGACGGCTTCGGATACGTCCGCGATCCCAAGACCGGCCGCTACGAGAAATTTCCTCAGGTGGGACGCCTGGTCATCGAAGACGATGTGGAAATTGGAGCGAATGCGACGGTCGATCGCGGCGCGCTGGATGAGACCCGCATCCGGCGGGGAGCGAAGATCGACAACCTGGTTCACATCGGCCATAACTGTCACATTGGAGAAGATGTCGTGATCGCGGCGCAGACCGGGCTTTCGGGAAGCATTGTCATTGAGAACGGCGCCGTGCTGGGCGGCCAAGTTGGAATCGGCGAGCACGCGCGGATCGGCGAAGGAGTGATGATCGGCGGGCAGGGCGGAATTCTGCCCAACAAGATTCTGCGCGGCAAGGGCGAGGTGTTCTGGGGAACTCCGGCACAACCGCTGCGGGCCTACCTGAAACAATTGGCGACCTTGGCGCGGCTGGCGAAGAAGGAATGAAGCGCGTGCCTGATGCCCGGGCTGGCATAGAGGACACGAAGTTGCACAGAGAAAAGTATTGCTTCGTGCTCCTTTGTGTCCTTTGTGGCTAGACAATTGGTGGATTCGTATCGTCCGCGGTCGATTCGTTTCAAGCTATGGCAATCATCGTTATTGGCGGACACTCGCGCAGCGTGGGAAAAACCAGCGTTGTCGCCGGCCTGATCTCTGAACTGCGCGACTTCCAATGGACCGCCGCAAAAATCACGCAATACGGGCATGGCATCTGCTCGGCCAACGGGCAGGCTTGTGATTGCGCGACCGCGGACCACTCCTGGGCGATTTCGGAAGAGACCGATCGTTCCGGGGCTTCAGACAGTTCACGGTTTTTGGTTGCCGGAGCGGTGCGCGCCTTTTGGGTGCGAACTGAGCAGGGACGGCTTGCCGAAGCGATGCCCGCTTTGCGCGAGAAAATCGCCAACGCCGCAAATGTCATCATCGAGTCGAACAGCGTGCTGAAGTTTCTGCGCCCCGATCTCTACTTGACCGTCCTGGACCCGGCCACCGCCGATTTCAAGAACTCCGCCCGCGAGTTTCTGGATCGTGCCGATGTGGTGATCTTGCATCACCCCCGCGAATCGGCGTGGCAATCTGTCTCCCTGAAACCGGTTGCCCACCGTCGCGTGTTCGCAATTTCACCGCCGCCGTACGTGACTCCCCAGATCATTGAGTTCGTGCGCGGCCAGCTCAACGGAATACGCTCTCATCAAGTCTCCTGACGCTCCAAAGAAAGTGGTGGTCCCTCGCTTCGCTAAGCATGACAAGAGGCAGTGAGGAAGCGAGCGTCTGGCGCAGTTTGCTGTCATCCTGAGCAAGCTGGCTTTGCGCCGCAACTGTCGCGCGTTCGGCTCGCTTCCTTATCAAAAATCAAACTGCACCACCACCGGTCGAGAGCCGATGACCGGGAACTGAGCACAGCTCTGCTATCCTTGCGCGTGCGGCAAATTCACTTCAGCGCCTGGCTCTTGGTTCTCCTCTCAGCCGTTCTTCAGGTGCTGATTTTCCCCCTTCCGGGTCTCTATGTGCTTTCCTGGATCGCGCTCGCCCCGCTGGTTATCGCGTTATTGCGTGCTCGCCCCGAGGGCGAGCTGGAAATTCCCGGCTTGCTGCGACTCCGGCCTGCCAGCCCGACGCAAGGATTCCTGCTCGGCTACGTCTGCGGAATTCTCTGGTACGCCGGGACCTGCTACTGGGTCTACGACACGATGCGGAACTACGGTGGGCTGAACTTCTCTGCGGCGCTGCTCGCGCTGGTGCTGTTTTGCTGCTATCTGGGGTTGTATCACGGCGCATTCGGATTGCTCCTGGCTTTGATCACCCGATCGCCGCGAGATTACCGGCGCGCCCTGATCATCGCTCCCTTCCTCTGGGTCGCGGTGGAACTGGCGCGCACCCGGGTGACCGGCTTCCCCTGGAACTTGCTGGGCACGGCGCAGGTCGACAATTCCGCGTTGTGCGGCGTCGCGGCTCTGACCGGGGTTTACGGAGTCTCGTTCGAAATCGTGCTGGTCAATGTCGCGCTGGCGGCGGCCTTCCTGATTCCGCGAGAAAAGCGGCTGTCGATGCTGGTGGCGGCGCTGGCCGCGGCCGTTGTTTTGCAAACCGGAAGTCTGATCGCAGTCCCGGCGTCCCGCGTCGACCATGCGGCTCTGCTCGTGCAGCAGAATATTCCTGTTTCCGCCGACTGGACGCCCGAATATTTTCAACAGACGCTCAGCGAATTGACCAATTTGACCGAGAAATCTGTCGCGGGCGAGCCCAATGGCAAATTCGATGTGATTGTTTGGCCGGAGTCGCCGGCGCCGTTTTTCACTAACGATGCCCGCTTTCGCGCGGCGCTCACACAGGTGGCCGGGCAGACCAAATTGTGGACCGTTACCGGAGCGATCGGAGTCCAGCCCGCCAATCAGGCGAATGGAAACGTGTTCAATTCCGCTGTGCTGATTGCTCCGTCCGGAGAATGGACAGCGCGCTACGACAAGGTGCATCTGGTTCCATTCGGAGAATATTTGCCCTTTCCGCACCTGTTTGCCTTTGCCGGCGGATTGACCCAGGAAGTCGGCCGCTTCGAGCACGGACAGTCGCGCGAGCCGTTGCACGCTGGCGCCCAGCAGCTCGGCGTTTTCATCTGCTATGAATCGGTGTTTCCCGATGAAGTACGGCAGTTCGCGAAAAATGGTGCGCAGGTGTTCGTAAATATTTCCAATGACGGATGGTATGGCGATAGCGGGGCCTACGCGCAGCACCTGAACCAGACGCGTATGCGCGCGATCGAGAATAATCGCTGGCTGCTCAGCGCAACCGACACCGGCGTCACGGCATCGATCGATCCGGCGGGGCGAATCGTAGAGCGGCTTCCACGCAAAGAGCGCGCAACCCTGAGCGCCCAGTACGCGCTCACCTCGGTAACCACTTTCTATACCCGGCACGGCGACTGGTTCGCTTACGCGTGTGCGATAATTTCACTCGGAGCGCTCGTGATGCGCTTCGTATTGCCGAATATCCACAAAAAGGTCGCATCATCCTCATGAATCAGGAATTTGTACAGGAATACGAGAAGCTGAATAAGAAAGTGCACGACCTGCGGGAGTATCTTTGACGCGGGCAAACTCCGCCCGCAACTAGCCGAAATTGAGCAGCAAGCCGCCGACCCGAATCTGTGGTCGAATCCGCAGCGCTCGCAGCAGGTCATGCGCGAGAAAAAGCGGCTCGAGCACGTGCTCTCGACCGACGCCGATCTCGAACGCCGCACCGGCGATATCCATGCATATTTTGAACTCGCCCAGGAAGGCGAGAACGTCGACGGCGATCTACAGCGCGAAATTGCTTCGCTCGGTGAGTTGATCGACAAGCTTGAAACCGAAACTCTGCTTTCCGGAGAGAATGACGCGCGCAATGCCCTCGTGACCATCCATCCGGGTGCGGGCGGCACCGAATCGCAAGACTGGGCCGACATGCTGCTGCGCATGTACTTGCGCTGGGCAGAACAGCAGGGATTTGAAACCGTTCTTTACGATTATCAGCCGGGCGAAGAAGCCGGGCTGAAATCGGCTACGTTCGCGGTCAACGGCGAATACGCCTTCGGACTCCTGCAGAGCGAAATCGGCGTGCACCGACTGGTCCGCATTTCGCCTTTCGATCAGGCCAAGCGCCGCCACACTTCGTTTGCCAGCGTGTTTGTGTCTCCGGAAATTGACGACAGCATTGAAGTCGTCATCAAGCCCGAGGACATTCGCGTCGACACTTATCGCTCCAGCGGCAAGGGCGGCCAGCACGTGAATACGACCGACTCCGCGGTGCGCATCACGCACATTCCCACCGGACTGGTGGCGAGTTGCCAGAACGAACGCTCGCAGCACAAAAATCGCGATCGTGCCATGAGCATGCTTCGCTCGAAATTGTACGAATTTGAGATGGAGAAAAAGCGCGAAGCCACGAAAAAGATCGAAGACTCAAAACTCGATATCGATTTCGGATCGCAGATTCGTTCGTACGTGCTGCAGCCCTACCGGATGATCAAAGATCACCGGACAAAAGTCGAAGTAGGGGATGTGGATCGTGTGCTGGATGGGGGCTTGCAGCCGTTTATTCGTGCCTATCTTCTGGCGCGGCGCGGAGAGAAGCAGTGAGCCCGAAGAAACGAAAAACTGAGCCACAGGGGGCACAGAGATCACACACGCCAATCCCGCTCGGGCCGCGCTTTCTGCGGGCATTTCAATTCGCCGCGAAGATGCATGCTGGGCAGGCGCGGAAGGCTTCGACCATCCCATATGTCGCGCACCTGATGGGCGTCGCATCCTTGGTGCTCGAAGCTGGCGGGGATGAAGATCTCGCTATAGCGGCGCTGCTGCACGATGTGGTGGAAGATTGCGGAGGGGCGCCGATGCTTAAGAGAGTGCGCAAGCAATTTGGCGACCGCGTGGCGAGAGTGGTCGCTGGCTGCACCGACGCGGATATATATCCCAAGCCGCCCTGGCGCGAACGCAAAGAAAAATATCTTGCGCATCTGAAAGACGCCGATGCCGAAACACGCCTGGTTTCCGCGGCCGACAAACTGAACAACGTTCGCTCGATTCTCTGCGATTATCGTGATGCGGGAGAACTTGTGTGGTCTCGCTTCAACGGCGGACGCGAAGGCACGCTCTGGTACTATCGGGCGTTGCTCGACGAGTTTCTTCGCGACAAACCCAATCGCGTTACCCGTGATCTGGACCTTGCAGTACGAGAACTGGAGTTACTGGCGGGATCCACCGCGTCTGGGGGAAAATCTAAATATTCCTGATATGCAGCGCATCATCGATCAAATCCGCGCTTCCAAGCTGCCTTCCGGCATGATGCAGTTCGCGGCGCGGGGAGCGCTGCAGGTGCCGGCGGCGGAAAACATAGAAATTCTGGTACATCTCGCTCTGCACAACAAAATTTTCGGAGACATCGCGCGCATGACGCTGGCAGGCTGGGACGAGAAAGCCTGTCTGGCCGCAGCCGCCAACCCCGAGACACCGCGCGAAGTTCTCGATTATTTCATTACGCCTGAGAATTTGCGGCCGAAGTTGTTGCCGGCGTTGCTGGAAAATCCTTCGCTTCCAGAGAGCGAACTGGTAAAGCTTGCCATCGCGGGATTAAGCGAAACCATCGACATGATGCTCAACAGCGCGCGCATGCAATCGATGGCCGCCGTGCTCGAGGCGCTGAAAGCCAATCCCTATCTGAAACAAGAGCAGGCGCAACAACTGGAAAAACTGACGGCACTTCCCGCGGACGAGGTGCCTGCCGACGATGGGACTCCAGGCGGAGGATCGGAGTCGGAAATGGAATCATCCGCCGAAACTGCGGAACCTGCGGAAATCGAAACGGCAAGCCAGGTCGCCGAACCGGAGCACGACGCAGAAGTTTCTGCCTACCTCAACGAGCATGCGCACGAAATTGCCGCGGAAGGCAACAAACCATTTCAGGCGATCGGTGGAGTCGTCGAACTGTTGGGCTCCGACTACTTTCCGGTCACGCGACAGGCCGATCTGGCTGCGGCGGCCGCCAAACCGGCAGCTGCTTTTCCAGCGGCCGCCAAAGCGGGCGCGGCTGCAATGCACAAGAAGCCGCAACCGCCGGGCGAACCCAAACGGGAGAACACGCTGCAGAAGATCAATAATCTCGATGTCAAGGGACGCATTCAGCTGGCGCTGAAAGGGAACAAGGAAGAGCGCTCGATCCTCATTCGAGACGGCACCAAAGTGGTTGCGCTGGCAGTGTTGGACGCGCCCAAGCTTTCCGATGGCGAAGTGGAAAAAATTGCCAGCCAGAAGAACGTTCTGGAAGCTGTGTTGCGCCAGATCCCACTGAAACGCCGCTTCATGAAAAACTACATCGTGGTCCGCAATCTGGTGGCGAATCCACGGACGCCGCTCGACCTGGGATTGAATCTGATGAAGAACCTGCTGGCGGCCGATCTCAAGAATCTTTCCGCCAACAAGGAAGTTTCGGAAACCATTCGCAAACTTGCCCTGAAAATGTATAAGCAGAAGGTCGAATCGGCCAACAAGAAATAGCGTAGGAGGAACTTTGTCGTCGTTGCCACAATCCGATCCGATCAGCGACTTGCTCCGGCGTGCCAAAACCATCGCCGTGGTTGGCTTGTCGTGCAATCCGCTGCGCCCCAGCCACGGCGTCTCCGCCTACATGCAGAGCCACGGCTATCGCATCATTCCCGTGAATCCGCAGATTGAAGAATGCCTGGGTGAGAAGGCGTATCCCTCGCTGCTGGATGTGCCGGAAAAGATCGACATCGTCGACATCTTTCGCCGGTCAGAGTTCGTCGAAGAGATTGTCGATCAGGCGATCCAACTCAAAGTTCCCGCCATCTGGATGCAGGAAGACGTGATTCACGAAAAAGCCGCGGAAAAAGCTCGCAAAGCGGGAATTTTCGTGGTAATGGATCGCTGCATCCTGAAAGAGCACCGGGCGCGATTCCGGTAGGCGTTTCTGGGCTGCCGCCCTCGACTCGCGAGCGCAGCCTCTCTTCGCAGTCGACACTACCGCGCGACCCCCACAAAGACGACTGTCGCATCGTCGCTCATGCCCGACCCATTGGCGAAGGCCCGCACGTCATCGACAATCGATACGGCTGAAGCAGTTGGCTGTAGCGCGTGTTCCGCAAGGCGGGAAGCGCCATATTCCTGATCTTCCTGATCGACCGCTTCGGTGATGCCATCACTGTAGAAGATGAGTTTTGACCCCGGCGACAAGGCCACGCGGGTTTCCGAATACTCTCCGGAACTCAAGCCCAGCGGCAATCCGCGCTCGGTCTCGAGAAAATGTGTGCCCCGATCATCGATCAATAAAGGCTGCAAGTGGCCGGCGTTGGCGAAGGTGACGGTTCGCGTATCTGGATCGATCACACCGTAAACCATGGTCACGAATTTTCCTGCCGGAAAATCATTGACCAACAGTTGATTCAATCGCGACAGCACTTCCGCGGGCGTGCAGCAGGCTTCCGCCAGCGAACGGAAGATTCCTCGTGTGGCCGACATGAGCAGCGCTGCGGCCGTGCCTTTGCCGGAAACATCGGCCAGCACGATTCCCCAGCGTCCGTCAGGGAAGGAGATGAAGTCGTACCAGTCGCCGCCGACAGCGCGCGCTGGTTCGCTGCGGCCGGAAATCACCAGTCCGGGAATGTAGGGAGAGCTCTTGGGCAACAACGCTTGCTGGATGGCGCGGGCCTCCTGCGCGTCGCGATCCAGAGCAGCGCGGGCGGCGCGCTCGTTCTGAAAGCAGCGGGCATTGTCGATCGCAATCGCCACGTGATCGCAAAGGGCCTGCAGGAGTCGCAGCTGCTGGCGGGGAAAGGCGTCCAATTCCGGATGTGAAGCGGTGAATACACCAACCAGCCGGTCGCCGGCCTTCAGAGGAATCGCGACTTCGGAAAGAATGGCATGTTCGCAGGG
Organism: Candidatus Sulfotelmatobacter sp.; assembly: GCA_030039195.1. Classification (GTDB taxonomy): domain Bacteria; phylum Acidobacteriota; class Terriglobia; order Terriglobales; family Acidobacteriaceae; genus Sulfotelmatobacter. Next base: position 2,904 of record JASHQK010000512.1, on the reverse strand, counting down.
AACATAATAGCTGTCCACGCGCACGTCAGGAGCGTAATGCATTGCCCCGGTTGAAGCGGCGTGACCAACCATTCCCTCGCGGCCAACTTTCAGACGATGCCCCCGGTGGTGGAGTGAACAGCCGTGAGCGTCGGCTCGCACCATCTCGCCCCGCGCTTCATCATGCAGAAAGACGCCTGCTTCTACGCAACCAAACGAATGCTTGACTTCGTGGATGACACTGTCGATCAATTGATCCAGGTCAAGTATGGATGTGATTTTCTGCGCCGCCTTCTGGACGTGCTGCAACCCGTCGACTAGACCGATCGGAGCCGGTCGAAAAGCAGGTGCGTTTGAAGAGATTTGTGTAGTTCCCACTGCGGATGCCCTTTAGCGGGAGTCTGTCGCTGTATAAGAGATGCCCGACCTCCCTTCACGATTCTTTCTTTTCTGGGGAAGAATCGAGATGCGCCTGAGAGCGTTGCCGCTTGATTTCCCCCAGCCGCTCGCGAATCCGCTTCTCTACTCCTTCGTTTGTTGGATGGTAGTAAACGCGGTCGCGCAGATTGTCGGGCAAACACTGCATGTCGGCGACTTTGGATTCCAGTTCGTGGGCGTACTGGTATCCCTTGCCGTAGCCGAGGTTCTTCATCAGGGTCGTTGGTGCGTTGCGCAGATGTAGCGGAACCGGGTCGGCAGAAGTTTGCTCGACGTCCTGCTGCACGTCGCCGTAAGCGGTGTAGAGCGCATTTGATTTCGGTGCTACCGAAAGGTAGACGACCGCCTGCGCCAGCGCGAGATTTCCCTCGGGCATGCCGATAAAATCGACCGCATCGCGCGCCGCCATGCAAAGCGACAGAGCGTTGGGATCGGCGAGTCCTATGTCTTCGACTGACATGCGCACCACGCGCCGCGCAATGTAGAGCGGATCTTCTCCGGCCTCGAGCATGCGTCCGAGCCAGTAGAGAGCGGCATCGGGATCGCTGTTGCGCACAGACTTGTGCAACGCCGAGATCAGGTTGTAGTGCTCTTCCCCGGTTTTGTCGTAGAGCAGAATGCGCTTCTGCAGCGCATCGCGAACGATTTCGTCGGTGATCACCAAAGCTGTGGATGTTTCGGATAGGGGTGCCCCAGGCCTGCCCTGAGCGGAGTCGAATGGTCTCGCCGTTCTTGCGAGACCGGGGGATTTCGCTAACCCCGCCGCGACTTCCAGCACGTTATAGGCGCTGCGCGCATCTCCGCTGGTATAACTGGCGATTTTTCTTAGAACTTCATCCGATGCAGTCACGTCCATCTCGCCCAGCCCGCGTTCGCGATCGGTCAAAGCGCGACGAAGCAGCGCCACAATTTGGTCTTCTGTGAGCGGCTGAAGAACGTAGACACGGCACCGGGAAAGTAAGGCTGAGTTGATCTCAAACGACGGATTCTCCGTGGTCGCGCCGATCAGTCGGATATTGCCCTTTTCCACGTGCGGCAAAAACGCGTCCTGCTGCGCCTTGTTGAAGCGGTGGATTTCGTCGATGAAAACGATCGTTCGCGTGCCGTATTGCCGGGCCCGTTCGGCATCGGCCATGACCTGCTTGATTTCTTTGATCCCCGCCAGCACGGCGGAAAATTCGATGAACTCCGCCTTGGTCAGATTGGCGATGATTTTGGCGAGCGTGGTCTTGCCCGTCCCCGGAGGTCCCCAGAAAATCAGCGATCCCATGTCGTCCCGCTCGATCTGCACGCGCAGCGGCTTGCCGGGACCGATCAGTTGCTCCTGCCCGACAAATTCGTCCAGCGTCCGCGGACGCATGCGGTCGGCCAGCGGACGGGTGCGATCGGCTGACTCGCTCGGATTCGGGATGGGCTGAAACAGGCTCAAAGCATAACCTTACGCTTGATCCGAACCGCCTTGCCTGACATGCTGTGCGTGCTCAATCGGCCACTGCGACGTGGTCCGTCAAGGTCGCTTTGCCGACCGGCAAGAACCGCAGATCCGGCGCTCTGGGCAGTGCTCCAATTTCCGCCGCATAACGATAGAACAGCCGCAAACCCTCCAGACAGCCGGCATCGAGCTGGTAGTGGATGTTCTCAGTCAAATAGGACCGGACGCCCTGTTCCGTCATGCGCAGGCGTGGCGCCCATTCCCGAGCAATTTCGAGAATGCTCTCCGGTTCGAGTCCTTGATCGCGCGAGTCGCGGAAAATCTTCGCCAAATCCAGAACAGGATCCGCCTCCGGCAACGCCGCTTCACGCACCGCCCAGAAGGCAAACACAAAGGGTTTTCCGGTAAAACGAATCCATTCCTCCGCAAGATCGAGCGTGTGATAACGCGATCGGTCCACCTGCAGTGCGGGATCTCCAATGAGAAGACCGGCGTCGCGTTCGGCGAGCATCTTGTCGAGTTCGGGTGCCATAGGCGTATAAATTCTCGCGCCTCCAAGCCATTCCTCGAACAAGATTTTCGCGAGCGCCACCGAGGTCATCGACGATGTATCCAGAGCAACCGTTCGCACCAGGTCGATCGGAATCTGGCTGACCAGCAGAATCGATCTCACCGCTCTCCGCGACGCAATCGCCACATCCGGAATAATCTGCAATCCTGGGATCGACGCATACGCCGCGGCAGGAATGATTCCGATATCGGCCGTCCCCTCGGCAAGCGCCCGAGCGCAAGCCGAAGGCAAGGTATAGCTGATTTCGAACTGCCGGGCCGCGTCTCCATGTTCGAAATCCCACATCAGCGGCGCCGTATTGAGGTATGAAATGGCGGAAATACGCAACTTTCTCATGTTTTCCTCAAATATTAACAAACCATTGTGACGGATGACCTTGACACGCCGTTTCGCGCCTCAGTACATTCCGCCAGTTCAGGTCTTCAGTGTTAGCAAATTGGTAAACGCGCATCCGCAAAGAAAAAGCGTATACCGGATGCGCCAG
>JASHQK010000045.1 GCA_030039195.1 Candidatus Sulfotelmatobacter sp. | reverse complement strand
GCAGCGTGGGATAAATCAGCGACACAAACAGCTTCTTGCGGAACGACAAGGCCATGCGCTGAAAGCTGATGTAGCGGGTCAAAACTTCGTCGATGGCTCCGCTCTTCTCGCCCGCCAGCAGAGTGGTGGTATAGATCTTGGGAATAATTCCCTGCGCCGCAAACGCATCGGAGAGCAATTCGCCGCCTTTGACGCGGTCCCGCACGTTCTCAAGAATCTGCTTCAGCTGCGCATCTTTTTGCCGTTTGATGAGCAATTCAAGCGCGTTCAGAATCGGCAGCCCCGCCCGTACCAAGGTCAGAAATTGCTGATTGAAGACCAGAAAAGTGGTCTGCTTTAGCTTGCGTCGGCGTCGCAGACTCAAGCCGCCGCTCAGCACGCCCTGCTGCTTCACCCAATAGACGAGATATCCCTGTTGGGTAAAGCGGTCGCGCACCTCGGCTTCCGAATATCCCTGCTCGACGTGCTGCTGGATTCGCCCGCGTTCGTCGGCGATTTTGACTACATACTCAGCCATTTGACGGTTTTATTGCCTCGGAGGGATCGTACGGTCTGGCGATAGCATCTCCAACTCACCATTCTAAGCCTACGAAACCTCTGGATTCGATCACTTCTCTTTGTAAGTAACTTTGCTGATACATTCAGGTCCTGGCTGGGCAAGCGGAAATTGGCTTTCCCTCAAGCACCCTGCCCAACCATCACGGTCCCATGCCCTCGACGACCTCTGTACCGGATGGAGGATGGAATTCAAACTGCCCATTTGCCACCGCTACATCGCTTCTCTGCTCACTAAAGCGATATTCGGTGGTCGATCCATCCACATCCTGCAAAATAATTCGCCGGATCTGGTGCTCCGGGGTGATTTCCAGCACGACTTCGCTCACCTGGTCCGTCATCGCCTGCGGGACACCCCGCAAAACTACGTCTCCGCCATCCAGCGGAGTCACATCCGGCGCCAACGACAATCCCTGTAACTCCTTCTCCAACTTCGTCTTACCGAGCAGAAATGCAATGGGAGAGCGCAGGTCCTCCAGTTTCTTGGCCGAATCCTTTCGTGCCTGCCGGTCAGCGGGAACGTAAAACCACACAGTTTTCCCGTCTGAGATAAACAGCTTCTCCCTGGGAGAACGGTATTCCCAACGCATCTTGCCCGGTTTTTTCAGCCAGAGCGTCCCCGATTCCGCGCGGTCCATACCCGAGCCGCGATAGACCTGCGTGAAATTCGCCTGCAGGGATTGCAGATGGTTGTAATGTTCATCCACAGCCGAGGCGAGCGACTTTACGTCGGCCGTCGAAGCCGTGGCGTTGAGCCACAGACAGGCCAAGCCAAAGACACCGATCCTGCCAAGCCAATGGAGCCGCATTCTGAATTCTCTGGCAGAGTGGACGCGCACCCGCCTTCGGAAGAAACTGCTGGTAAATTCTTAACGAGGGAACTCCTGCGTTATTGTATGCCGAGGAGACGGGCTTGTCACATCCCGGCTCGGCGGAGCAGTGTCCCAGATTCATTAAACCAACCAAGGGCTCGAAGGAACACGAGGCCCGTGAATCCGCTGGTTTTCCTTCGTGTGCCTTCGTGCCCTTGGTGGTTAATCAGGACACCACCCTCGGCGCGAAATCCAAGGCAAACATACAATTACACGGAACCAGCATCTCAGAGGAAGTCATCCACTCGAACCCAGCCGCATCGCCACAGAAATGCGCGCTAAGATGCGCACTCAGTGCGCGGGAGTGTACACTTTTGCCCACGAGGGAGGGAATTTGTGATCGAGCCCGGCAAGACCTGGATTTTGATTGTGTGCTTTCTTCTTTTGGCCGCCTTTTCGGCCTACGCTCAACAACCGGCACCCACTCCGGAACTGGCACCCGAAGAACCAGCCGGCAGCATCGGAATCGATGTTGGCGTAATCACCGATCGCTTTGGACCGCTGCCCTCGGCAACGACCGCTGTCGGCATTGTCAGCGGGCAAGGCGCCGTCTATCAGGGGAATCGCAAAGCCCAGAGCCCCGATATCGTCGTCGGAGGTGAAGTTATTCTTCCCGTCGGCACCGCCCAACACGCCGACGAGTTTGCCGGCTTTGTCGGACCCATGTTTCACTTTACCGAACAGTTCACTGTCGGCTTCCACGCGCAAGTGCGGAAACTCGACCTGCCCAACAGCACCATCGAAAACCTGCCCAATAGCGTGATCAACAATCAGACTTTCATTCGCAATAACATGCTGCTGCTGGAGTTACCGCTGGTATTGAATTACAAATTCCTGACCGACAGGAAAGCCTTCGTCGAGGCGCAGATCGCGCCGGAATTCAGCCCGCACTTCACCAATTCTTCCGCCGGACCATCCCCGTTTCCGCATCCCGGTCTCGATCATGGCTACTCGCTTCGCGGCATCGCCGGATACAACTTCGAAAAGTTCCATGTACGTGCCACCTACGAGAACCGCTATTTCAAGTTTTCTCCGGGCCTGGGCAATCCGAGCTTCCTCTACAACTGGAAAACCACCTTCGCCACGGTCGGCATGGGAGTTACTTTCTAGCAAAAGGGTCGGAAGATCACCCTCTTCGTGGGGGGGACTAGCCGTGGTTTGACATGGTTGGCGCCGTTACCTAGACTGCGAAGTACGCGTTCGAGAAGCATTGGCAAACGAGGCTGACTCATGGGCTGGCTGCAAAACAAGTTTGAAAAGAACTTTCTGATCTCGACCGTCGACTACGTTTTCAACTGGGCGCGGAAGTCGGCGGTGTGGCCGATGACATTCGGCCTCGCCTGCTGCGCCATCGAGATGATCGCCTCGTCGACCTCGCGCTTCGACATCGCGCGCTTCGGCTCGGAAGTCTTTCGTCCCAGCCCGCGGCAGAGCGATCTGATGATCGTTGCCGGGACGGTCACGCTGAAAATGGCGCCCGTGGTGAAGCGCATCTACGATCAGATGCCCGACCCGAAGTGGGTGATCTCCATGGGCGCGTGCTCGTCGGTGGGTGGGCCTTTCAATACCTATGCCGTGCTGCAGGGTGTGGATAAGATCGTGCCGGTCGATGTGTATGTCACGGGATGCCCGCCCCGCCCCGAGAATCTTTTCTACGCGCTGCTCAAGCTGCAGGACAAGATCGACACCATGACGATCGCGAAGAAGCCCACCGAAGTCCGCCTCGATCCGAACATGGTGGAGAACTTCAAAAAGCAAGTGATGATCGCCCAGACCCTTCAGCCAAAGTGACCGCGCTTAGCGGGCGTGAGCAAAGCGGGAGCCCGCTGCGGTCATCTTGAGCGAAGCGAAGGATCTCTAAGGTGCTCATGTAGGGACAGCCGCCGGTCCTAAGCCTGCCCTGAGCAAGCGAAGCATGTCGAAGGGGCTGTCCGGACGAGCGCAGCTCGGCAGCGTTGTGGAAGCGCTTCAGCGCTGCGGAAGAGCGGCGCTTTAGCGCCGCGTTAGGGTCGTAGAAGTGGAACGGGCTTTAGCCCCTGCGACAATTCCGACGAAAGAAAACCATGCCAGGATTCTCCAAGCTCACCACCACCGCCGGACTCCCTGCCGTCAACCAAGCCAAAGAATTCGCCTGCGGCAATAAAGAGATCTGCATCGCCAACGTAAACGGCAGCTACAGCGCGATCGACAACATCTGCCTGCATCAAGGGGGTCCACTGGGGCAAGGGACAATCGAGAAGGGCAAAGTCGTCTGTCCCTGGCACGGATGGGCGTACGACCCCAAGACGGGCGCGGCCGCACATAATGCGAACGCCAAGGTCGCTGTCTATCCGCTGAAGATTGAGAACGGGGATGTGATGGTGGAGATTTAGGCATCGAGCAGTCATCCATCGTCGTCATCCTGAGCGCCGCCCGAGCGACAGCGAGGGCAAGTCGAAGAACCCTGTGTTTCGAAAATAAGGTGCCACTCACAAAACCCGGGTTAACCCTCCGCTCGCTTTTTTCCCTCGATCATCACTCTGCGTAAGATCCGATTGATGCGCGTCTGGTAGCCTGGCCCTTTCGACTTGAACCAGTCCACCACCTCCCGGTCCACGCGCAGCGAGATTCTCTGTTTCCGCGGACGATTCCATCGCCCCTCCGGCCTGCTCTCCTCATCCGCCAGCCCCCACAGTTCATCCTCCACCGCTGCCCATAGCCGGTCTACTCTCCCCGGCCTGGCACGCGCCCGTTTCCTTTTTGTTTTCTTACGTTTCGCCGTCATGACGTGATTGTACAGCTATAATCGTCATCACGTTGTGTTCCTGCAGGAACATGGCGCCGCTCTGGCGAAATCCTGACGGCAGGACGCCTTCGAAACGAATCAGCCGAGCAGGCGCAGGAATTTTCCGGGTTGATTCTCGTAGCCCGGAAACACTTCTGCCAGATTCTTGTTGCCCAGATGCCGCGCAACGGCTTCGCCCATGACTTGGCGGAAGTCGGTGGTCAGTGCCAGGTCGCGCCCTTCATACAGCTGCGATGAATCCAGCCCGGGCCAGCGCCCATAGACGTGGCCGCCGCGCACCGGTCCGCCGAGAACAAACATCACGTTGGCGTGGCCATGGTCGGTACCGCGATTGCCGTTTTCGCGTGCAGTGCGGCCGAATTCTGACATCGTAACAATGACCGTGTCTTCGCCCAGATCGCCCAGATCCGTCCAGAATGCCGTGATCGATTGCGAAAACTCCGCCAGCACGTTGGCGAGCTGGCCTTCGGTTGCACCTTCGTTGACGTGGTGATCCCATCCGCCAATGTCTGCGAAAGCGACCTGCACCCCGAGATTCGCTTTGATCAGTTGCGCGAGCTGCAGCAGGCTGTCACCGAAGCGTCCCTTGGGATAGTTCGCGCCTGGCGCGGGCTGATATTTAGCGGGATTCGCCGCCTTGAGCATCTTCACCGCATCAAAAGTTTCTTCGCCAGTGCCGTGCAGCACCGCGTCGGAGGAGTGATCGTACATGGCCTCGAACGCAGTCGCGATGGGCGATGGCTTTGGTCCGCGTCCCCCGACAGAAAAGTCGTTGATGTTGTTCATGGCGACGGCGGGCTCATTTCCGCTGAGAATTCGCGGCAGAGAAGGACCGAGCGCAATCGCGCGGAACGGCGAATTCTGCGCCGATTGCGGCAACTCATGCAAGGAACGGTTGAGCCATCCATCGTCGGTGGCTTTCACTCCGGGCGTGCCGGTTTCCATGAAATCCTGAGCGTCGAAGTGCGAACGCGTGGGATCGGGCGACCCGGCCGCGTGAACGATCGCAAGGTGCCGCTGCTGCCAGAGCGGCTGAAACGATGACAGCGACGGGTGCAGGCCAAAACATCCGTTGAGATCAATGACGGATTTGCGCGGAATGTTGATGCTGGGCCGCATCGAGTAATACTGCGGCTCGCCGTGAGGAACCACGATGTTCAGACCGTCGGCTGCGCCGCGCTGGAAGATGACGACCAGCCGTTTTGGACGCGACCCGGTTTCAACCGCACCGAATGCGGCACGCGTAAGAAAGCCTGGAACTGCGGCCGTTCCGACCACGGCCAGCGCGCTATTGCGAAGAAAGATACGACGGGTTGGCATAAGAAACTCCAGCTGTCAGCCCTCAGCCATCAGCTCTCAGCCTGAGTATTGGATAAGCTGACAGCTGAAAGCTGAGAGCTGACTGCTATCTCCTTTGAAACTCTGGTGACCCCAGCAACAGGCCGGCGATCGTGCTCGCATCCGGCGGACGCTGTTTGGTGCTCGCATTTTTGTCTGCCGGCGCGATCTGCGCCACGATCGAGTCGTGCGTCTGCTTGGAAACATCGGCGTCCAGAAGCTTGGCTTCGAGCGTCGAGAGTGCAAGCATGGCGTCCGGCGAAGCAGGCGAACTGTCAGATAGCTGCGCCAGATCGAGCGTCACCCCACGGATCTTCCCTGCCGCGAGCGCGAGCGCGAAATTCATGCGATTGAGCAGCGCCGACGAACTCACCCAGGTTTCCGCTTTCATGGAGTAGCCGGTCGGCGGCTGCGCTCCATAAAGCGGCATGCCCATGCGGTTGAGCTGACGCGCCAGGGGCATGGCATCCTCAACGTCGGCGCCGCTGGCTCGCACCGCCGAGACGACAAATTCGAGGGGCGTTTTCACTTTCGCACGATAGGCGCTGTCGTCCCAGAACTCGGGCGAGTGGAAGAGCGTGCTCAACACCTCGCGAATGTCACCCTTTTTCTTGAGAAAAGTTTTCGTCATGCGATCGACGAGTGCCGGTGGAGGATCATCGGAAACGAAGCGCTGCGCCAGCTTCAGCGAGATGAAGTGCGCCGTCTGCGGGCTTGTGGCCAGGATGTGCAGCACCTGCATGCCCTCGGCCTCGCCTTTGAACTTGATGTGGTGGCCCAGCACGAACTTCGGTCCCGGCTCGTGCTTGCGCGGATCGAAGAGAAAACCTCCGCCTTCGTTTGGCTTATCGATTGTCCAACCGGTGAAGACCTTTGCAACTTCGGTGACGTCGCGCTGCGTATATCCGCCATTCACGCTGAGCGTGTGTAATTCGAGCAGCTCGCGGCCATAGTTTTCGTTGAGCCCGCTGATCTGTTTTCGTCTCGCGTTCGGCCGCGGATATGCCGGATAGCGATAGGGCCCGTAGCGGGCGGGACGCGCGGGAATGCCGAGCGCCTGCATCGAGTCGGGTCCAACGCTCAGCCAGTTATCGAGGTAGAACAGCATCGCGGGACTCTTCGCCGTTGCGACCAGCAGGTCTTCAAACCTGCCCAGCGCGTGCGGACGGATCACATCCTGCTCATAGCTCGTCAGGAAAATGTGGTCGTCGCCCTTGTTGATGAACACATTGAAGTGATTGAACC
>JASHQK010000511.1 GCA_030039195.1 Candidatus Sulfotelmatobacter sp. | reverse complement strand
CCCCTGGTGCGTATTGCAATCGGTTCCGATGTTTATTACCTGAAAACGCATAATCCAAGCACGATGGGGGTTGCGACAGGGTTAAAGATTGTTTCTACTTCCTTTGATGTGCCGTCGGTCTTGCCGACCGGAACCGGGTTGCTGGAAGTAGTCACCAACGGCATTCCATCCAAGCCGGTAGAGGTGGAGGTGAAACATCCCCTATGATCATCCGGCTTTGGTCGACCGTCTAATCTAGACACACCAATTGTCTGGCGCTGGCTCTTCCGAAGCTGCCACCACAGCTTTCCGCATCAGCGCCGCTTTTGCGTAGCATTTGGCGAACTTGATCATCAAGGAAGTAGATCCGCTGAGCAAGCCCGAACACCAGTTCTATAAGTTGGGATGTAACATCGCGGAATGAGAGAGAGCTGCGTCGCATTTCGCGATCTCTTTGGTGACGCGGTCGGGTTCGGGCTCATCCCACTTGCCCAGTGGAGCTTTCTGCTTCGCCATGAACCACATTTCCAGGCTATTTGCGTACCACTTCCTCGCGTTTCCCCAGGCTTCCTTTTGTGCCGGAGCCGAAAGTCCAGGCGTCATCGCGAGGTGTGAATAACCTTCTGCAACTGCAGCGCGGGAATACGCGACGTCGGTGAGCTTGAATTGCTCGTTTGAAGAACCTTTATTTTCCAGCGATTCCAGGATCTGATTTCCCTTTTCCGCAGATCGGATTCCAGCTTCAGCCTCTCCGCTTTCCGCCAGCGCGATGCCCATGCTCATATAGCATTTTGCGAGATTGCGCAGCGCCAGCTTGTTTTTCGGATCCTCCGCGGCAAGCTGCTGATATCCGCCAAGGGTTTTCCCGTAATAGGGCAGAGCCTGCGCCGCCATTCCTTTCTTTTCGAGGTAGTATCCCGTCCAGTAGTCGGTTTGCAGCAGAAACCCGCGCAGGGTCGCGTTGTTTGGCTGCAAAGTGAGCAGCTGCGCAAGAATTTCTCGGGCTCTGGCCTGAAGCCGAATGGCTTCGTCCTGATTTCCCTCGAGAGACTCTACGCCCGACAGATAGCCATAGGCTCCGGCCAGCTTGGTCCGCACTATGAGCAGGAATTGCGGAGAGCCACTCGTGATCCCCTCGCGAATTGCTGCCGAGTTACGGTAATAGGTTTCCGAGCGCGGCCAATCCCCCTGTTCCGCGTAAACCCGCGCGAGCGAGAAGCACATACCCGCATAGTTTTCCTGCAACTCCAGATCGTCAGCGTGTTCCGCAGCCAGCTCTTGTGCGATGGGCTCCGCTTCTTTGAGAACGCTCAGCGCGCCCCCAAGATTGCCGGTGAAGGTGTACGTGTTTCCCACCGACATGGAAATCTCGGTCAGGGCTATTTGGTCGTCACGCTTGCCGCTCGCCGCAGCGATTGCCCGCCGCATTCCCAGGGCCTTGCGATAACTCTCAATGGCTCCCGCTGTGTCGCCAAGATTCGCGTACATGGGATCCCCCTGCACCGCTCCGACTCTTTCATACGCTGCCGCCAATTCACGTTGCAGACCAACATCGCCCGAGGATTCGCTGGCCAGGCTGTCGAGATATTTCAAGGCGCGGTCGACGAGAAGTTTTCGCGCCTCGGTCGATCCGGGCAGATCGCGGATGGCGTCGTGAATCTCGAAGAGAAGTGAGTTGGCTAGTGCGCGCACATCATTGAATCGCTGCTCGGCCCGCAGTTGCTCCACCCGCGCCCTATGTTCCGCACGGACGATCGAGATAATTCCAGCTACGGCCAGCACGCACGCGACCGCCGTGGCAGCTACCGCGACGCGGTGTCGCGACACGAACTTGCGCGCCCGATACATGCCGGTCCCGCGCTGGGCCAGCACCGGTCTGCCTTCCAGATAGTGGCGCAGGTCGTCGGCCAGTTCACCGGCGGTCGCATAGCGCTGGTCGGGTTCTTTGCGCAACGCTTTCAGCAGCACAGCGTCAAGATCACCGCGCAACTGCCGCGCCAGCCGCGGCGGTTCGGTGGCCCGTGATGTGCCGATCTGTTCCGGAAGCGCCCGCGGCTTGCCGGTTTGCACGTCAGGAATGGTCTGTACGACGACCGTGCTGGGACGTTTCGGTTCCTCCTCGCAGATGACACGGGCAATTTCCAGCGGATTGTTTGTGGTGATGCGATACGGACGATGGCCGGAAAGCAGTTCATACAGCACGACTCCCAGCGAATACACATCCGTCGCGGTCGTGACCGCTTCTCCCCGGATTTGTTCTGGACAGGCGTACTCCGGCGTCATCATCCGCATCCCGGTGAGCGTAGCCGCCGCACTGGCAGCTTGCGTCGCCGGATCGATAATCTTGGCAATGCCGAAATCGAGCAGCACCGGGACACCGTCAGCTTTGACGAGAATGTTGGCCGGCTTGATATCGCGGTGCACGATCAGCCGCTGATGGGCATACTGCACCGCCGAAGTGATCTGCAGAAAAAGCTTGAGCCGGTCGGCAATCGAGAGGCGATGCTGATCGCAATAGTCGTTGATGGGCTGGCCCTCGACCAGTTCCATCACGAAATAGGGAATGCCATCCTCGGTCGTGCCGCCGTCGAAGAGCCGCGCAATATTCGGGTGCTGAAGGTTGGCGAGAATCTGGCGCTCATTACGAAACTGAGCCAGAAAAAAACTGGAGCGATCCTCACGCAGCAGGTCGCGCAGGAGTTTGAGCGCGACGTGGTGCTGGTATTCGTCATCGGCGCGCACGGCTCGGTAGACATCGCCCATGCCGCCCGCTCCCAATCGTTCGACAATTCGGTATTGGCCGATGCGGACGCCGATCATCTTTTCCGACGGAGTCGGCTGGCGGCCGATATCGCCGGCGAGGGCCTCGGCGAGGATCTCAAGAGCCGGTTTTTCCAGAGGCGTTTCGGTACGCTGACCGTAGTTCAACAGGGATTCGACTTCGCCGCGCAGGGAGGCGTCCGCTCCACAGGAGCGATCGAGCACGGCGGACCGCCGGCTGCCCTCGCAAGCCGCGGCTTCGTTGTAGATCTGCTCGATTCTTTGCCAGCGTTCAGGATTCACTGGTGGCGCCCCGATCGAGTTCGCGCAAGAGCCACGCTCGGGCCAGTCCCCAGTCGCGCATCACAGTATCCGGAGAAACTTTCAAAACTTCCGCGGTCTCCTCGACCGTCAGTCCGCCAAAGAAGCGAAGCTCGACCACCTTGCCCTTGCGCCCGTCGATTTGTTCCAGGCGAGACAGAACTTCTTCCAGTGCGACAATATCGAACGGAACCGACGGCGAAACGACCATGGCTTCATCCAGGTTGACCGCCTGCGCATCCCCGCCGCGTTTCTTGTAGCCACGAGAACGGGCGAAGTCGGTGAGAATGCGCCGCATGATCTGAGCGCACACCGCATAAAAATGAGCGCGGTCTTTCCACTCCAGATTCACATTCACCAGTCGCAGGTAAACCTCGTTAATGAGGGCCGTGGTCTGGAGGATGTGTCCATGCTGCTCGCGCGCCATGTAGTATCGGGCGCGACGATGCAGTTCCTCGTATACCAGCGGTGTCAGTTGGTCGAGGGCGTCACGGTTTCCTTCCCGCCAGGAATGCAGAAGCCGGGTAATTTCAACGGACTGATTGTCAGGCATGGCCCAGTGCGGGATTTGGGGCTCGCGCACGTGCGCAACAGGCTAGCACAGGCCAGTTGATCTGACCAGAAGAACAAGAGGCAGAAATCCCGAGCTGCAAAAATTTGCATAGAAAAAGCGCGGTACTTTGAAATGGAGAAGGCACGGTCCTTAACCTTGATCCTGTGGATTGCAAGTCAGGCGTCTGCCCAACGCCGGAGGCGACCCAGGCAACATTGGTATAATCAGTCGTTGCTGCGACCGAGTTCTTGGTCTTGCGGTACAATTACGTCAAGCAAACGAGCGGGAGTAACTCAGCGGTAGAGTGCGACCTTGCCAAGGTCGAAGTCGCGGGTTCAAATCCCGTCTCCCGCTCCAGATTTTCGTTCCCTCCAAGGTTCCAGCAGGTTCTGGTGCTCATTCCGTTCTTTGGATAAAGGCACCGAGGGCAGTGCTTGCCCAGTGGACTTTTTCTGCCGGGGACGCTACCTTAATACCGACAGGGCGCGGTACCCAAGTGGTAAGGGAGAGGTCTGCAAAACCTTTATGCGTCGGTTCGATTCCGACCCGCGCCTCCAAGCTTCCCACTCTGCAAACCAGCATGAAATAACGATTTCCCGCCGGAACGTCGCCGTCTGCTCGTCTCCTTATTTCGCCGCCTGAAGTGTTTTCACCAGCCAGGGGATAATCACTTCTTTGAAGATTCTTGGGTCGGGCCACACGCCAACCTGGCGGCCGAGGTGGCCGCCCTGGGGGTTAATCCAAGCTTCTTTGGGAACGTCGCCCTTGTTGAGCAGCAGATATTCGTCGGCGATCGGTACCTGTGTGTCGCGCACGCCTGCAATCACGAGCATGGGCGCCATGGGCTTGCCCAACAATCCCTGGTGAACGAGCGACATCTTTGGCAGATACTCGGCCATCTCGTCGAGCGTGTGCACGCCGTCCAGAATGTTCATCAACGCGGGCACCTGATCGAAAAGATATTCGCGATTGCCCAGCAGAGAATTCATCAGAAAATCTTTCTGAAAGAATTCATCGATCGGCGGCGATTGTGCGCTGGCGCCGCGCAGGCGGCTGTGCTCGACAATGTCCATTTTCGTCGCCCAGTAAGCCCCCCAACTGACGCCGTGCATCGCGATTCGATTCTTGTCGATCTCGGGCCGCGACTGCGCGTAATCGATGACCTTCGACAACATGCGGTCGGAGTTTTCGCTCACCTTGATCGGAGCCTGCCCGGTGCCCGGTCCATCGACCGCGAGAAATCCGATACCAAAGGGAAGAATCGCTCCAAAACTCTCGGTTAAATCTTCTTTGCGGCTGTCGAGTCCGTTGACCGCAATCACGAGCGGCACGGGGCCTTTCCGATCTCTCGGCAGACGCAGGTAGCCGATGATTTCTTTGCCTTCAAACGGAATGTGCACAACCTCGAGCGGCGGATCATAGAATTTCGCGTGATCCAAGAAGGCCTCGATCGCCTTTTCATACGATCGCTGCTTGCCGGGCGAAGCCGGAATCGGCCAGCGGCCAAAGGAATAAAGATGCCAGGCGCGGATGTAATCTGCATTTGCCTTCGCAGGATCGGTCTTTTCCAGAGACCTTGCCTCGTTGAAATAGCGATCCGCCACGTGCATGAACGCGGCAGCCCATTCGTCTTTATCTTTTGTCTGGATGTGCTCGAATGCTTCCTTCACATCGGATGGGTCGAGCCCGATCAGCGGATACTGCCCGACTTCGGCGCGATGGATCGCCTCGGTCTTGATCTCTTCAATCGTGCGTTCCCGTTGTTCCTGCGTGTAGGCCACCATGGAGGTCAGGGCCAAGCCAGCCAGTAACAGTGTGCAACAGAATTGAGTTCTTATCATTCCCGCGTCTCCCGCCGCACAGGGCGAATCGAAAGCCGTTATGCGATAAAAAAGGGCCGGACACAAAAGAGTCCGGCCCGCGCGCTGATAGTGAGTCGAACTAGAAAACGAACTTTGCGGCGAGCTGAATCGATCGTGGCCCTCCAGAGCCGACTGCAGGGTTCGCGGCTGCGATATCTGGCGTAGCGCATCCGCAGCCGAACGAAGCGGCAGACGGATCATTCAGGCCAAAGCCGTTCTGTCCGCCGTAGGGATTGGCAAAGTTTGGATGGTTGAGAATATTGAAGAACTCCGCCCGCAGTTGCAAACGATATTGCTCGCCGAACTGAATGTTCTTGGCCAGGGAAAAATCGAAGTTCTTGAAGCCGGTGTCGGGGAACATGTTGCGGCTCATGTTGCCGAACTGCCCGAGCGGCGGTGCCATCATCACAGAGTTTCCGGCCGCGTAGCAGCCGAACAGATTCAATGCAGCGGTTTCCGCTCCGGGAGTTCCGCCATCCTCAGCTAGTGCAGAAGCTGTGCAACCGATCGGCAGGGTTCCCGCGGTGTAGTGGGGAATTTGAACTCCCTCGCCAGATTTGAAATCTGAAGGGTTGCCGCGGCTCGCAGTTCCGGCGCGATAGAAGCTCCAGCGGATCGGAGTATTTGCCGGGGGGCTGACGGGCAGCGGACCGATGCCAGCCGCGTCGGTTCCTTCATCCATTGGCCCCCAGTACTGCGGGGTTTGGAGGGTCACAATCGAGTTGATCTCCCAGCCTTCGAGCATCTGCCCATAACCGTTGCGGCCGGGAATCGCGTAGGTGAGCGAAATGGTCGCTCGGTGGCGGATATCAAAGTCGCTGTTGGCGTACTCGGCGGCGACATTGTGTGCATTCTGCGGCAGGCCGGAGCCGTAGCCGAAATCCCAATTCGCAGCGACGTCGTCGAGCGCGTGCGAGTACGTGTAGCCCGCAACCATGCTCAAACCGTGATAATTGCGGGCATTCAAAGTAACTTGCAGCCCGTTGTAATTGGAGCGATAAACATTTCCCATCTGGAAAATGTTGCTTAGATACGGGAACTGCGAAAAGAACGGCTCATTGGTTTGCTCGCCGTTGTTCGCGTCGACGACACAGTCGTTGTACGCTGGAGCGCTCTGCAGGCACAGCGTGAGTTCACCCGTCGGACCCGTTCCCCATCCCGAACCGACCGGCGGCTGATTGATGTCGCGAATGCCGGTCAGATTCGAGCCACGGTTTCCCACGTAGGCGGCTTCCATGGTCAGGTTTGAAGTGAAGGCGTGCTGCACGTTGAGCGTCCAAGTCGCGACATAAGGCGTGGTGAGAGTGTGATCCACAGTCATGATGGGACACGGACTCGCAAAGCAGTTGACGGTATCGCTGCCGTAGAGCGGGCCGTTGGCCGCATCCCAAGTTGTGGGATAGCTCAGGAAATTTTTGATTGTGACGTTCCCTGTCGTGATCGTACCGCCGGAAGTGTCCCCTGCGGCATCGATGGGAGCGCCGGTGGGAACACTGCCGGGGCCGAACGCATTATTGAAGGCGACGAACGATTGCCAATTTACCGTTTCATAGAGCAGACTTCCGCCGCCGCGCAGAACAGTTCTGCCGTTGCCGAGAATGTCCCAAGCGAAGCCAGCGCGCGGACCGAAGTTGGTGTGATCGGGATTGTAAAGGTTGCTGATCTGATGTCCGACCTGCACCATGCCGAGGTTGGGATCGAAATTTCCTAAGCGATTCTGAGCTTCCTGCGGGACGCTTGAGTATTCGTAACGAATACCAAAATTCAATGTGAGATCCCGGGTCACGCGCCAATCGTCCTGGAAAAATCCGGCATACGCCCAGTTGTGCAACTGCAGTGTGGGATTTCCGACTTCCACGGTCGATTTGAAGGGCGCACCGCCAAAAAAGTCCTCGAGCTGGCTCGAAGGCGGAGGCGCATTGGCCGGGGGAGGACCGGGACTGACAACTCCGCCAAGAAAATTGATGCTGCCGCGCGCGTTGCCATATGCCGCGTTGGTGACATGGTCGTAATGCAGCTCGCCGCCAAACTTCAGCGCATGCCTGCCTGCGACATAAGAAAGATGATCTACAAACTGCGTGATCGAGTCCGGGCCCTGGAACTTCGGCCACTTGAATCCGCCTAACCCGGGAAAGAAGTAGCCGCCGAATCCGATGCGGGGCAGACCTCCCGTGAACGGCCCGCTCACTCCCGTATCCAGGCCGTAGGTTGAGGCCGGAGTGTTGAGATCGCCCGGCAGAGTGGGTTGATACAGACGGTTGTAGCCGACGCGCGCCTCATTGACCCAGCGCGCGTTGGGCGTGAAGATCCAGTTTCCGCCCACCACTTGCGCCCGAGTATGAATATCGGAGAGCCACCTCATTTGCAGCTCAGGAAAATCTTCCACCGTGCCCGAGTTATTTCCGAAGAAATAAGTTCCGCTTACCGTATTGCGGTCGTTGAGCCGAACGTCAACCTTACCCACGGCATTGTCGACATGCACATTGTTGTTAAACCCGTTAGGAATGCCGATCGCCTCGCCGGGCGTGAGGCTCGTGCCGATGTCCGTCTGATTATTGGTAGGGAAGCCGCTGCCGCTGCAGGTGACGGAACCGCCGGAAACAGTGCAGCCGGAGATCAGCAGACTCGCAGGGCTGACAATCGCGCCCACCGCCGCCGCCCCTGGCTCTAACAGATCTGCGATTGCGTCTGGAATGCTGTTCACGCAGTCGCCGGCGAAACCAAAGGGACACGTTCCATTCGGCGCCATATGCTGCATCGAAGGGCTCGTCACGCCACCATAGGAGTTGCCGACGTTGTAGCGCTGGCCTTCGTAAGCCCCGAAAAAGAACGCTTTGTCTTTGACGAACGGACCGCCGAGGCTGCCACCAAACTGCTCGAGAGTGCGCGTCAGCTTGGGATTGGGTGCGTCGTTGAAATAGTTTCTGCCGTCGAGCGCTCCGTCGCGTCCGAAGCCGAATGCCGTTCCGTGCACGCTGTTGGTGCCGCTCTTTAATCCCACGTTGACGACAGCTCCAGGCTTCCATCCATACTCTGCCGGAGGATTCTGTTGGACGTTGAATTCCTGGATCGCATCGATGGGCAGGATGGTCGCCGAGTCGCCGGCGATTCCCGCTCCGTTCACAATCGATTGTCCGGAGTAGGGCTCGCTGTCGAACAGGCCCTCAATGAAGTACGCGTTGTCTTCGGCGCGCAGCCCGTTGGAACTCGTGGTGGAAAATCCACCACCGGGATAACGCATGACTCCGGGCCGCAGTTGCAACAGGTTCTCGTAGTTTCGGCCACTCAGCGGCAGGTCGTTGATTTCTTTGTTGCTTAGCGTGCCACCCAGTGTGGCCGATGTGGTGTTGACGAGCGGTACGTCTTCCTCGACGACAACGGTCTCGGAAACCTGGCCGGGCTGCAGGCTGAAATCGACGCGAACATCGGTCGCCACTTCAACCGGAATATTGGGCCGTTCCGTGGTCTTGAAACCCCTGGCTTCGACATGAACTCTGTAACTGCCGGGCTGCAATTCGGCCGCGACGTAGCTGCCAGACTGGTCGGTGGTAAGTGTTCGCGATGTGCCGCGCTGAATATCGGTGACTACGACCTGAGCTCCGGCGATCGAGGCGCCGCTGGCATCACTAACGGTGCCGAGAATCCGACCGGAGGTAGACTGCCCCATGGCCAGCAGCGCACTGCCAAGAATTGCAAGGACAGCGGCTAGACGGAAAGTAGCTGCATTCGTGTAGGCTTTGCGCGAGATTAGGGCCCGCACGTAGTGGGATGGCATAGAACCCCTCCTTGCTGGTCCGACAGCCATACCATTGAGGCCTGTGCACTGTCAAGGCAAATTCCCGATTCGGGATTGTTGAGGGAATACACAAATGCACCTTTCAGCGAGATTTGTCAATACGCTTGACACCTTGCTATTCCAGGGGTAAACTGGTCAGACCACTAGACCAGTAGACAGCGAAATGTCCTCCCCGGCGCAGAAAACGTTCTCGTCCAAGAATCACGCCCGAAGCCAGCGGATGTGCGGTATAGTAACCAGACCATCGCTGGGGTCACTCTCGGACCGGCGCCACACCGCGCGGGGGAAATCAGCAGTGTACAAGCTTGTTCGTACCTCTCGGCTCTACGAACAGATCGTTCAGCAAATTGAAGAATCTATTGTCAACGGCTCGTTGAAGCCGGGAGACCAACTGCCGCCCGAACGAGAACTGGCGCAGCGCTTCGGCGTCAGTCGCACCGCGGTGCGCGAAGCAGTGAAGGCGTTGCGTGAGAAGGGCTTGGTCGAGGCTTTTTCGGGCCGCGGGACGTTTATCACAGACGGCACAACCCATGCCGTGCGCCAGTCGCTCGACCTGATGGTGAAGATCGGCCAGGCAGAAGGTTCCAATCATCTGGCCGAGGTACGCGCCATTCTGGAACCGGAAATTGCTGCTCTCGCCGCCACTCGCATTCAGGAATCCGAGCTGGCGACGATGCGCGAAGCTGTCGCCGTGATGGACCGATCCGACCGAGACCCGGATGCGTACATCGAGGCCGACCTCGATTTTCATCTGGCGTTGGCGGAAGCCGCTGACAATCCGCTGATCCTTTCGCTGCTCGATTCCATCGTCGGACTTCTGCGCGAACAGCGTTTGCGTATATTCAACGTTCCGGGCGGTCCGGAGCGCGGGCAGGTTCATCACAAGCGCATTCTGGAGGCCGTGGAACGGCATGATGCGCAATCCGCCCGTGAGGCTATGCGCGCACATCTGGTGCAAGTACGCGACGACAGTCATACGCCCGCCGGGAAACATTCCGATGCGAAGCCGCTTACGAATTAAGTGGCAA
>JASHQK010000510.1 GCA_030039195.1 Candidatus Sulfotelmatobacter sp. | reverse complement strand
AGCGATGGCGGCGCATGCCGGGTGCAATGGGGCAGTGATTGCGGCTGTGGTGCTGGGGCCGGCGTACTCGTGAAAACAGAAGCACCCAATCCGGTCCGTGACTTAGAATGGCCTCTTCATTTCCACGCAGAATAGAATCTGGGTCAAAGGTGTGAACTGTGATCGTCGGTCGCGGAAACCTGGCGCGATGCCGACTTATGGGGACCATCCTACACATGCCAGAACAAAACAAAGCGATTGATTGGAGGATGAGCGGCCGAAATAAAGTGGACAACGCGGGAAGGAGATTTGATTGCTTCCACTCTTAGGATATCAGACAGACTCGGGCTTGGGGCAAGTCACCTTCGTTGCTCATCATGGTGCGAGTTGCATCGCGATTCACGAGAGGGGAGCACCAAACCCATGTCGGTCACCGCAAGCCAATTTCGCCAAACCTTCTTTCACGGCACCCGTGCCGACCTCGCACACGGCGATCTGATAGTGGCCGGGTACACGTCAAACTTCGGCGAAGGCGAGCCGCTCTCATGGGTCTATTGCACGGGCACACTTGATGCCGCCATCTGGGGAGCGGAGCTCGCCGCCGGTGATGGGCAGCAGCGCATTTACCTAGTCGAGCCGACCGGCCCGATTGTTGATGACCCCAACCTGACCGATAAGAAGTTTCCCGGAAATCCGACCCTCTCATACCGCACCCGCGATCCGCTGCGTGTCGTTGGGGAGGTAGCGAAGTGGCAGGGGCATCCGATCGAGCAGCTGCAACAGATGAGGAATAGCCTCAAACGCCTCAAGGCGGAAGGCACCAAAATCATCGACTGAGCGAATCTTGTACATCTCTTCATGATTGGTTGACGAGAAACGGGCATGGCACCTCTCATGGGGGCAAACCCCGGTGCTGCGAGAAACGTGACACCCTGCCGACATATCAGAATCAATGCCGACCTCGTTGCCACCCTTGGGTTTTGCGATGACGTCAGAGGGTGATCACGATGCGTGGCTTACCTGGAGCAGCCCATGCCTCCTCGATCGCCGAAAGGGGCATGGTCCGAGTGGCGATCTGGAGATTCGCGGAAACAGCAATATCGAAGACATGCTTGATAGCGCCAAGAAGCTTTTGGAGAGTCACGCTCTTGATTCCGCTTCCCATCAACTGGATCGAGGAGGACCGGAGCGCTGCACCGGGAAGGTCGATGCTCTCTTCACCGCTTGCTCCTCCTACATGCACGAAACGGACTGGCGTAGCATCTTCTACGGTCCTTGCGATGGCCGCCATCACAGTCCTGGCACTCTCGCCCCACAGATAGTCCAGGACAACGTTGATCCCGCCACGAATCTCCGATTTCAGGGCCTGCTCATATGTCTTGGTGCCGAGAGGATGAAGCATCCCCAGCGAGAAGGGAACCGTGACATCTGCTCCAAGACGCGCGAGTTTCTGAAGATGAGCCTCGTTTCGGCCGGTCGCGATGATCTTTCCGGCACCTAGACGCCTGGCAATCTGGACGGCGAGCCTGCCCGCAGATCCTGTTGCGCCGTTTACAAGCACGGTTTCGCCCTTTTGCAGATGCGCACGTTCCACAAGGGCAGCCCACGCGGACATGCCGGGATTCGCGATGGCTGCAGCCGTCATGTCGTCCAGATCATCCGGAACTGAAATGCACTGTTCACTTCGGACCAGAGACTTCTCCGCAAGAGCTCCAAAGGGAGTTTCAGGAAGCACAAAATATACACGGTGCCCGTCCTCCGTACGCCCCACTCCCTCGGCGCCCGCGACAGCCGGGAAAACTCCCTCCGCACTGTAGTGCGAACCCGACGAACGTGACTTGCTGAATTGGCTGAGCGCCGATGCACGGACTGCGATCAGTTCAAAGCCTTCCCTGCTGACGGGTGCGACAAAATCAGTGAACTTTGGCGCTTTGCCGAATGCGCTAATAACGGCTGCTTTCATCTCTTTTCCTTTGCTCAGGGTTGAGTGCCGCCTGTGTGAGTTATAATCTAACATTGTTCAACTAAATTGAACACTGTTAGACTAAAAGGTGTCAAGTGGCATAAGATGGATTCATGAAAGTGAATCGGGAAATGGTGACGCGAGCCGCGCTGAAGCTCCTAAACAAAGTGGGTTTGGAGCGGCTGACTCTTCGGCTGCTCGGCCAGGAACTCAAGGTGCAGGCAGCCACTCTCTATTGGCACTTCAAGAGCAAAGAGGAATTGATCGATGAGATGGCGACGGTGGCCTTGGCAGAAGGAGCGCCGCAAATGCTTCCTGCAAAGCTTTCCGCCGATTGGCGCGTTTGGGCGGCGGCGTTTGGGACGGGACTTCGAAAGACGCTGTTGGCCTATCGCGACGGTGCACGCCTGGTTGCCGGAACACGGCTGACGAACACCGAGTACATGCGGACTGCCGAAAAGATTGGAGGCCGGTTGGTGGAACAGGGATTCACTGTTCGTAGGGCAGTGATTTTGCTCAGCACGACTTACAACTACACCCTGAGCT
Source organism: Candidatus Sulfotelmatobacter sp. (assembly GCA_030039195.1). GTDB lineage: Bacteria > Acidobacteriota > Terriglobia > Terriglobales > Acidobacteriaceae > Sulfotelmatobacter. The sequence continues at coordinate 2,421 of JASHQK010000510.1, read as the reverse complement.
TCACTATGGAGGAGCAGGCAGTTTCTCCGCGTCCCGGAGAGCGTTCCCGACACTACAACGTCAGTGAGCGAAATTTGAAGCTGGATCCGAAAGAATTTCCTCTCCTCCGACAGAGCGGACCCATCCTTTTCGACAAATTCGATCGTCGCTACATGGAGGGGTTGGAACTGATTCTGCGCGGTGCAGAACTGCAGACGCGCTAAGTCCTGACAAACGGGCAACCCTGAAGTAATCCCAAGGTAAGGTTTGCCGACTATCCGAGCAGAACCGATTCAACCGAGTGCTGCGACGCATTCTAGTACCGTGACCGCGTGATTCTGTAGTCAAATGTCTTCCGTGCTTGTTTGCGGGTAAGGCTCCATTGAATCGGGACATATTGGCGGTTCATACGACAGGTCCAGGCCCGAGTTTCTCGGCGCAGAGAAGTTCGATCCCCGATCCGGCGGCGGCCCAGGCACTGCCGCGAGAACATGCTGATCGCGATCTCGGCTTGGTTCAACCAGCTTCCATGCTTGGGGGTGTAGTGCACGGTAAATCGGTTCCACAGCCAGCTTGCCGCCTTCTCGCCAAAGCGCTCCACCACAGCCTTGCGGGTATGCGAACTCAGATTGTCCAGCACCAGATGAATGGTATCGGCTTGCGGATAGCGGATGGCGATGTCCAGCAGGTAGTCGGCAAATTCCGGCGAAGAGCGGTCGCACGTCACCTTAGGAAAGTGTCGCCCGGCTTTCGGTTCGACCCCGCAGAACACGTTGGCCGTGCCACAGCGGCGGTACTCACCATCGCGCCGAGCCACGCGCCCGGTCCGCATCCTCTGCGGAGGGCGAACGTCTTGGTGCAGCACGACCGGTTTTTCGTCCATGCACACCACCGGTTCCCGCTCGCTCAGCGGTTTTTCGTACACCGCCAAGATGTCCTCCATGCGTCGGATATACTCTTCATCCAGTTCCGCCACGCACCACATTTTTTTCCCGCCACGGCTTCAGGTCGTGGCTTTCGAGCAGGACACGGATGGTTTCGCGTCCTACCCGCGGTACCAGTTTGCGTTTCACGACCTCTTCCGTTAGCAAACGCACGGTCCAGCGTGCGCGCCCTTCCGGCGGCGAGCCGCAGACCAGGGCCACGATGCGTTGTCGATCCTGCGCACTCAGCAAGGCCGCTTTCCCTGGTCGGGGCCGTTCGTAGAGCGCCCGTTCCAGGCCGCCTTGTTGAAAGCGTTGGCTGGCCAGCCATACCGTCTTCGGTGTCAAGGCGACGTTTCTCGCTACCTGCCGGACGGTTTGACCTTCGGCCAGTTGGCGCAGGGCCAAGGCGCGCAACACGGTTCGCACCGGCTGCAAACCACTCTGCAACAGTCGCCGCAGTTCCTGCTGATCCTGCTTCGACAGCCGGACTGGAGGTTGCCTCTTCATGTCCCAGCTATAAGCGGGGACATGGTATCAAACAAGTATCAATCTGTATTACTGTTTATGTGGTCACGGTACTAGGGGGCTTCCAGCGGCGACGACGCCGCATTAGCCGTGATGAGTGAAACCAGGATTCTGCAGTGGCGATTTGCAATAGTTAGGGTTTGATCTGGTTTCGCGCAGTCTGAATTCAATGAAACCGCGTCCCTTCTCACCGGAGTAAAAGAGTCGATTGCGCCTGCATTCGAAACGCTCAGGGCCTCTCGGCGAGCAAAGTATCGATCTCCCCGGAGAGCCTAGTTTGGAACTGTTCGGAGCGATCATAGCCAGTATGGATTAGACGTACCCGCCCGAGGGTGTCGATAATCACCAGCGAAGGGAAACCTTCCAGTTTGAGTAATCCCTCGCTGGAGGTCTCGCCGCCCGAGGCGATTGGCAGAGTGTAGCCCGCCTTCTGCATATAGGCTCGGGCCTTTTCCGGGGTCTCCCCGCCATCCTGCACATCAACAGCCCAGAAGCTGACCCGCGAGTTTCCCTGGTATCGCTGGTAGAGGTTCTCAAGTTCCGGCATCTCCCGCCGACAGGCCGGGCACCAAGTGGCCCAGTAATCCAGGACGACCACACGCCCCCGAAATTCCGTTGAATTCACCACCGTGCCGTCGAGCTTCCTGATCGAAAAGAGGGGAGCGGCAGCGCTCATCTGACGAGTCGCGATCCGGGTGGCAAGTCCCGGGATGGCGGTCACCACCACTAAAGCAAGTGCGGCAAGAGGAACAAGGAGCATCAAGGCTGCTCTGTTGGCGGAACGCAGCCAGAGACGGCGAGCGTGCACACCGCAGATGGCGGAGAGATTCGCGATCAACAAGAGCATGGCGACGACGAGATGAAGCAACTGTCCCCATAACAGAATGAGCAGAACGAGCGAGCCGCCGGAACTCACTAAGAGACCTTTCAGCCAGACGTTTCCGGGGCCGCCCTGTCCACGGACGAGCCCCGCAGCGAGATACAGAGCAGC
>JASHQK010000509.1 GCA_030039195.1 Candidatus Sulfotelmatobacter sp. | reverse complement strand
GCCTGGAGTGGTTAACCATCGCTCAGACCACGCCCGTTCGATCAGCAACAATGGCCTTCTTTATGGCACGCGCCCGCAGGCGCGTTCAGTGATTACGCTCACATGCTGAGGTGATTGCGCGGCGAAAGGCACAGTTGTGCTCGGAAAAGCACGCAAGATCGGCGCAAGTGGCTTCGGCCCACAACCGCGCGTGATAGCCCGACTTTTGGCGCGGCACTCCTTGGCACGGCGTGGCTCGGCATTGCTGGGTACGGCGAGGCTTGGTAATCAGTCTGGGCAGCTCACATCGTGAGCTACGGCAGAACCCCTCGATGCCCCGACTGGCGCGCCAGGAAGAGGTTTTGCAGGTCGCCAACCTGCAGAGGCGCCTTTTCGAAGATCGCAAACCTTAAGAAACATGCCATCGACAGACATAGTGGAGCGGTGAACTAGCTCGAACGTTGGCGTGATAGCCGTCACATGGTGCTGTACCGCTGTACACAGAGTGTCCGGGTTTCCTAGTGCAACCTACGCTGAAATTGAGGTGCTTTATGGCTCCAAAGACCGAACATGCATATCGCGTCTCAGCTTGGTGGACTTCCGGACGTACAGGTATCGCCAAATCGGACTCTGCCCCAAACGCCATCCACTTTAGTGCTCCTACGGAATTTGGCGGACTCGAAGGTCGCTGGACTCCGGAGGAGCTCTTGTTGGCGGCTATCGCCGGTTGCTTCACTACCACGCTGCGAGCCATCGCGTGGAATAGGACATTCGATTTTACCGACCTAGAAGTGGAAGCGCGGGGCACGGTGCGGAAAGCTGAATTCGGCTATAGCTTCAGCGAGATTTTGATCCGCCCGAAATTGAAAATCGCTTCGAGTGAACTGCGGCAGCCTGCCCTCGAACTTCTGCAAAGAGCAGAGCGGCTCTGCCTGGTCTCTCGTGCGCTCGATGTGTCCTTGAAGTTCGAACCTCAACTGGAAGCAGCGGAAGCTGTCTCCTTGGTCTGATATTGGACGCAATTCGGCAATTCGAAGGCGCGCGAGGGAATGTTCTAAGACACTAATATGCGGCGCGAACTTGTAAATGACTGCATGAACTGTCCGCTAACGGAAGAGGAATTCTTCTGTCTCCGCGCCAAAGATTTACGCGTCTCCTTGGCAGATATAACCCCGATTTCCCTCCGGTAGACCGCTAAGGTCAAATTATCCGACTTTGGAATGCTCCGTCGTATTCCCGTGAGTCGTATTGCTTGATGACGTATCGGGACGTTAAGAGCATGCAGCCCGCCCGGCCGCAACACGCCAGAACCGAGCCGAGAGTCACCGCAAGCAAGGCGAAAAGGCTGCCCTCATAAGCTGCCACAATGCATGTGATTATAGGGATCACTGACAACACAATTACGACCAGTCGCCCGACCCCCGTGCGCGCCATCAAATTCGCCGCTCGATGTCGTTGCTGCCAGCGCCATGAATAGCCCGCCAGTGAGCCACACCCCAAGTACCTAGGCAGCGTAGAGAACGACTGACCGAGACCATGGAATGAGCTGCTTGTTTTGCGCAGGATCACACCGTTCTGTGATGAAGGTCACACTTTACAAAAGTGACTAGTGGTACTTAAGCGCAATGCGCATTCATGACGTAGGGGTGTGGTTCGGCTCCAGGTGCAGCAGAACCGCATACTCCGAGGAAGGATGACCCTATGATCTCGCCGAATGAAACTTTCTATGGAGCTCTGCAGAAAAAAGGGGTAACCCGCCGCCGGTTTCTCAAATTCTGCACCGCCATGACAGCGACTCTGGCTCTCCCCCCGCGTTACGTGGCCCAAGTCGCTTCAGCGCTGGAGAAAACCAAGAAACCAGTGCTGGTGTGGCTGCAGTTTCAGGACTGCGCCGGGAATTCGGAAGCTATCCTGCGTTCGAGCCATCCTTCTGTGCTGGAGGTAGTGCTCGACCTGCTTTCGTGGGAGTACCACGAGATCATCATGGCTGGAGCCGGCCACCAGGCCGAGGCGGCTCTGCAGCGGGTGGTGAAAGAGGAAAAGGGCAAGTACATTGCGGTTGTGGAGGGGGCCATCCCCTTGGCCGATGAAGGAGTGTACTGCACAGTCGCTGGGAAGACGGCGCTCTCCATCGCGAAAGAGGTTTGCACCAACGCTGCGGCGACGATCGCGGCTGGAGCTTGCGCGTGGTATGGCGGCCTTGTGGCAGCGTCGCCGAATCCAACGGGAGCGGTGGGCATTTCCGAGGCCGTGCCGGACGCCAAAGTCATCAACCTGGGCGGATGCCCACAGAATCCCGCGAATACGGCGGCGGTGCTAGTGCACTACCTCACTTTTGGCGAACTGCCAGCGGTCGATGAATACAACCGGCCGCTGTTTGCTTACGGACGAATTATCCATGACCAGTGCGAAAGACGCGCGCATTACGATGCCGGCCGCTACGTGCAGGAATGGGGCGATGAGGGACATCGACGGGGCTGGTGCCTCTACAAAATGGGCTGCAAGGGTCCGCAGACGACGTTCAACTGCCCGTCCGTGCGGTTTAACGAGGGCACGAGTTGGCCGGTGAAGGCGGGGCATGGCTGCATCGGCTGCGGCGGATACAACTTCTGGGAAACCAAATCTCCGTTTTATGAACGTCTCCCGAATGTGCCGGGGTTTGGAGCAGACGTCAGCGCCGGGAAGATTGGAATCGGTATCACCGCGGCGGTCGCGGGAGCGACCGTTGTCCACGGCATCGCGAGCGCGATTCGGGACCGCATGCGAACCAAACCCGGGCCCGAGAAAGTGTAAGAGTAGGCAGCAGAGGAGGCGCATATGGCACGCATCGTAGTCGATCCAGTGACGCGCATTGAAGGCCATCTCCGCATTGAAGCCGAAGTGAACGGCGGCGCGGTCACCGATGCCTGGAGCTCGGGAACGATGTTCCGCGGGATCGAGCTGATCCTGCGCGGGCGCGATCCGCGCGAGGCGTGGATCTGGACGCAGCGCATCTGCGGCGTCTGTACCACCGTGCATGCGCTGACTTCCGTGCGGGCCGTCGAGGACGCGCTGGGCATCGAAGTGCCGGAAAATGCGAATCTGATCCGCAACATCATCGGCGCCAGCCAGTATGTGCAGGACCACGTCATCCATTTCTACCACCTGCACGCGCTTGACTGGGTCGACGTGACGCTCGCACTCAAAGCGGACCCGACAAAGACTTCGCAACTGGCGGAGTCGATTTCTCCGTGGCCAAAATCAAGCAAGAACTACTTCAAGGCAATTCAGGACCGGGTGAAGGCGCTGGTGGAGAGCAAGCAGCTGAGCTTGTTCAGCAGCGGATATTGGGGGCATCCGGCTTATCATCTGCCACCCGAAGCGAACCTGCTGGCAGTGGCCCACTACATCGAGGCACTGGAATTCCAGAAAGACTACATCCGCATTCACGCCGTGCTCGGCGGGAAAAATCCCCACCTGCAGACTTATCTCGTCGGCGGAATGTCGACCTCGATGGATCCTGATGAGCCGGGCGCGACCATCAATCCCGAGCGGATCACATTCCTGACCGAACTGGCGGCGAAGGCGCAGGCTTTTGTGGATCAGGTGTACGTGCCGGATGTGCTGGCCGTCGCCAATTTCTACCGCGACTGGTTCGGGTATGGCGAAGGGCTTGGAAACTTCCTTTCTTATGGCGACTATCCGCAAGGCGGTGTGAAAGATCCGGCGCGGTTCTACCTGCAGCGCGGAGCAATTTTCGGTCACGATCTCTCGAAGGTGCACCGGGTCGACCCGGCGAATGTGTCGGAGTACGTGACTCATTCCTGGTATGAGTACGGGGACGGCGATCAGAACGGCAAGAATCCGTATCAGGGCGAGACCAGGCCGACGTACACCGGGCCGAAGCCTCCGTTCGAACATCTGGATGTGGACAAGAAGTACTCGTGGCTGAAGGCGCCGCGGTATCAGGACCATCCGATGGAAGTTGGTCCACTGTCACGGATGCTCGTCGCCTACGCCTCGGGGCATCCGGACGTAAAGCCCGTGGTCGACAGTGTGCTGGCTCACCTGAATGCTCCGGCCACAGCCTTGTTCTCTACGTTGGGACGCATCGCCGCACGGGCGATCGAAGCCAAGGTGATGGCGGGGCAGGTAGTGAAGTGGGTCGCCGAATTGGGCGACAAGCTCGGGCACGGCGACCTGCGGGTTCACAACGGCGAAAAGTGGGATCCGGATACCTGGCCGAAACAGGCGCAGGGCTGGGGATTCCACGAGGCACCGCGGGGATCGCTGGGCCACTGGGTTGAGATCGAAGACATGAAGATCAAGAACTACCAGTGCGTGGTACCGACGACGTGGAATGCCGGGCCGCGGGATGGCAAAGGACAGCGCGGCGCGTACGAGGCAGCCTTGTTGAAGACCCCGGTCGCAGATCCGGAGCGTCCGGTAGAGATTTTGCGGACGGTACATTCGTTTGACCCGTGCCTAGCATGTGCCGTGCATGTGGTGGATGCGCGGGGGAGAAAGTACACGCCGGTGAAGGTGAGTTAAGGCCGGACCGCACGTTACAGGGAAAGGAGGCCTGCCATGGGCTCGTTGGCACCAGGACAACATGCTTGGAGCGAGGCGCATCGGCCGTACCCCACCACATTGCCCGTGCGCACTTATGTCTGGGAATTGCCGGTGCGGGTTTCGCACTGGTTCATAGTTCTTTCCATAGCCGTGCTCTCCTTCACAGGCTATTACATGCACGATCCGTTCATTGTGGCGACTAGCAGCACTCAGTTTCTGATGGCAAGGATGCGGTTCATCCATTTAGTGGCTGGGTCGGTGTTCATCAGTGCATTTCTGCTGCGCATGTACTGGTTCTTTGTCGGCAACGACTGGTCGAGCTGGCGTTCGTTCTGGCCGATCAAGAAACGGCAGTGGCGCGGCATGGGGAACATGGTGGCCTATTACAGCTTTCTCAGAAAAGACCTTGTGCATCACGTGGGTCACAATGCGCTGGCTGCGGTTACCTATCTGCTGATGTTCACCTTCATGCTCGTCGAGATCATCACTGGCCTGACGCTGTATACCTGGGTTCGTGGTTCCTGGTTGTTGGGGTGGCTGTTCCGCTGGATACCGGGCGTGATCGACATCCAGTACTTGCGGCTGATGCACTTCTGCATCATGTTTACGTTTTTCGCGTTTGTGATTCACCATGTGTACAGCGCCGTGCTGGTCTCGTGGGAAGAACGCAACGGGCTCATCGAAAGCATTTTCACCGGATACAAATTCGTCCCCCGGCATGAGCTGGAAGAAGACGCGATGCTGCCGCGGAAATAAATGAGCGCCGAATCTGCCAAGACGGTGGTGCTGGGGCTGGGCAACATACTCCATAGCGATGACGGTGCGGGAGCACAGACCATCGCACGGTTGCGCTCGGACCCCAGAGTGCCCGCTGATGTCTCGCTCGTGGAGGGCGGAACGCTGGGCCTGGAATTGCTTCCTTATGTCTGGGATTGCGCTCGCCTGATTGTGATCGATGCCGTTGATGTTGGTGAGCCTCCGGGCACGGTAGTCCGGATGTTTGGGGAGGAACTCAATTCTCTACCCGGAAATAGCAGCGTCCACCAATTAGGAGTTTCTGATTTGCTGGTTGCGTTGCGAGTGCTTGCCGAGCGGCAACCGGAGGTAGTGCTACTGGGAGTGCAGCCAGGGAGCACTAATTGGTCCTGTGACTTGTCGCCCGCCGTTGCAGCCACCTTCGATTATCTGGTCGAAGCCACCATACGGGAGTTGCTGCCGCAAGCGGATCCGAATATTGTCGACGTCAATAGTTAAATAAGCGCGATCACGGGGCTGGTAGCAGATGTTTCGCTCAACCCGCAGACCCTCGGCCCGCCAACCATGGTTCGTCTGCCTGTGCGTCCTCGGCCTCTTGTTGCCCGGGTCGTCCGGCTGTTCCTACTCGGAAAGCCGCCGGGCGAAAGCCATCGCACGCGGGAGTCATTTGTTCGAAATGCACTGCGCCGGCTGCCACGGCCGGCGAAGGCTCGACATGGAGAAGATTCCTCCTGACCTGCATGGCATTTTTGACAATAAGTTCCTTCCCAGCGGGCGATCCGCCACGGACGATATAGTCCGGTCCACGATACTGACGGGGCGGAGCGGCATCATGCCTCCTTTCGAAGGAAACCTGAGCGACGAGAGTATCGAAGACATCATCCTCTATCTTCACACGCTGAAAGCGTCACCTCGCCAATAGACTCCTTGACCTGCTGGCCAGCCATTTATCGCCATCTCACCAATGCTTCTCCACTGTTGTCCTAGCGAGCGTGGCGGAACCGCTGAAGCCGCTTGGGATGCAACTGCTGCGGCAATCCGCACTGCCCGCGACCGCGGGCGGTCAGAGTGTGCTGCTGTGGTTGCATTGCTATATACCGCAAGGAACGGAGCCGAAGCGAGCGCCAGACGGACCTGCTCGCGACTACGATGAGTCGTTGTGGCGGCTGTTTTGCCATTGATCTAGGTTGTCGTTCTTGGGACGTGGAATAACACCGCACCGTTAGGCGACACCCGATGGTCGCAGGTGACGTAACGTCGGGTCAATGTCGCTGTGGCCGAGCCATTGCTCTATGAATTGAGAATAGCGCTCACTCTTGTTGCGAGCACCTCGTGCGTGAACGGCTTCTGCAGGCAATTCGTTTGCCTGTCCAGATCACCGTGATCAGTGGTGATGTCTTCGGTATGCGCAGAGACGACGTTCACTTCTGCCTTCAAGGAACTTGATCCGCTTCCCTACTCCAATGGCACAGCGGAGCTGAGGGAATTGCTGGAATCTCGGTTCTCCCAGATCGTGCTGACTTAATTGGCCGTTCCGGCCTGGCCGCCGCTCGGCCGGGACAAACATCCGCCGCCCAAACCTGGCACGCCATCGTTGCAGACCACAACTCCGGTGTTGCAATTCTCAGCTGCGTGTGGCGTGCTCTCGACTTCATGTGTTGCAACTCACAATATTCCGTGATCCGCGACACAGACCAAGGAATCTTTTGGTGGGATACGTATGAAGTTAGCGACGGCGTAGCTTTGCAATCAGACCACAAGGTAGCGAGAGCGAACACCGAGTCGAAAACGTGAGAGACGTTTGGGCTAACGGTCCGCTTCTGATTGTTTACTTTTGCAATCGGCCATCCTTGCCGGGAGGGCCGGAATGGAAAACCTTCGAAGTATTGTCGCCGAGCACCCCTTCTGCAAAGAATTAGAACCCGCCTACGTTGATCTTCTGACCGGTTGTGCTTCAAACGTTCGCTTCGAAGCGGGACAACGCCTATTCCGGGAAGGAGGCGAGGCAAATAAGTTTTTTCTTATCCGCGAAGGCGCCGTTTCCCTTGAGACTGTTGCGCCTCAAGGCGGAAAAATCACCGTGGAGACAGTAAGCGAAGGAGAGGTGTTGGGTTGGGCCTGGCTAGTTCCACCCTATAGGTGGCACTTCACAGCGAGCGCAGCAGGGCCTGTTCGCGCGATCGCGATGGACGGAACATGCCTGCGTACGAAGTGCCAAAAGAACCATGACCTTGGATACGAGCTTCTCAGACGGACGATTGACATTGTTGGGCAGCGCTTGGAGGCGACACGCTTTCGTCTGCTCGACCTGTATTCGGCGGAAGTACCGGGGTCAAGCTCCGAGTTCTTCTGATGACCCGTGGTTCCGGGCCGCAAAGGCGCTCGCGAAGGCTCTTCCAAGGAGGTCGATGCTCACTGCAACGCGCTACTGTGATGCAACTCCTGGAAACGATTAAGGACGCTCTCCCGAGTGGTGCGTTGGGCCATTTCCTTATGTGAAGACTAGGGGAGTGCGGAACGAAAATTACGAGAGGCAGTCATATGCACAGAAAAGTGACGATCATCGGCTCGGGGAATGTGGGTGCCACGACTGCACACTGGATTGCGTCCAAGGAACTGGCCGACATCGTACTCGTCGATGTCATCGAAGGCCTTCCGCAGGGCAAGGGTCTTGATTTGCTCCAGGCCATGCCCATTGAAAACAAGGATGTAGGCGTGTGCGGCACACAAGACTACATCGAAACGGCAAACTCGGATCTTGTCGTCATTACCGCTGGCGTTCCGCGCAAGCCCGGCATGAGCCGCGATGATCTGCTGGCTACCAACTACAAGATCGTAAAGGATGCGGTCAGTAAGGCCGTTCAGTACTCACCCAGATGCATCCTACTCGTCGTCTCCAATCCGCTGGACGCGATGGCGCAGGCTGCCTACGAAATCAGCCGTTTCCCGCGCGAACGCGTAATTGGCATGGCTGGCGTTCTCGACTCGGCTCGCTTTCGTGCATTTATCGCCGAGGAAATGAAAGTCAGCGTGGAGAACGTCACGGCGTTTGTGCTGGGCGGTCACGGTGACACGATGGTTCCTCTGCCGCGCTACTCGACGGTGGCAGGCATTCCTCTTACCGAGTTGTTAGATGCGGCAACCATCCAGCGGTTAGTGCAACGCACCCGAGACGGTGGCGCAGAAATCGTCAAGTATCTGAAGACAGGCAGCGCCTACTATGCCCCGGGAGCTGCCGTAGCCGAAATGGTGGAGGCCATACTCAAGGATAAGAAGAAGATTCTGCCTTGCGCTGCATACTTACAAGGTGAATATGGCATCAACGGATTGTTCGTCGGTGTGCCGTGCAAGCTGGGAGAACGCGGCATCGAACAGATTGTAGAAATCAAACTGACCTTGCAAGAGCAGACTGCGCTCGAAAACAGCGCGAAAGCCGTCAGAGAGTTAGTAACGTCAATAGCGGCTTAGTTTCCCGCTGGGTATGACGAGGCCCCTGTAGCATTCGCCATGCTCAGCCTTATTGTGGCAGGAGTTTTAGTAGGCACAGGAGGTAATTGGCATGGCACAAGACACTCTCGCTATTACTGACAGTCGCACTAACAGGACTTACACCCTGTCCATCGATCAAGGAACCATCCGGGCGATGGACTTTCGTCAGATCAGGACCGGCCCAGAAGATTTCGGACTCATGACCTATGATCCCGCTTTTATGAACACCGCTTCCTGCCAGAGCAGCATTACATTTATCGATGGTGAACGTGGCATCTTGCGCTATCGCGGCTATCCCATCGAACTGTTGGCCGAGCGCTGCACCTTCCTTGAAGTAGCTTACTTGTTGCTCTTCGGGGATCTACCGACCGATATCGAACTCAAACAGTGGGTAAATGACATCACGCACCATACCATGTTGCACGAGACGACCAAGAAGTTCATGGAGGGTTTCCGGTACGATGCCCATCCGATGGCTATGCTGGTGAGCACAGTGGCGGCGTTGTCGACCGTCTATCCGGAAGCAAGAGAGATTTACGACCTGAACAATCGCCTGCTGCAGATGAAGCGGTTGATCGGCAAGATGCCATCGATTGCGGCGATGTCGTACCGGCACAGCCTGGGTTTCCCCTACGTGTATCCAGACAACGACCTGAGCTATACCGAGAACTTCATGAACATGCTGTGGAAGATGGTCGAGCCGAAATATGTGGCCAATCCGGTGCTGGCGCGCGCTCTCGACATCCTGTTCATCCTGCATGCGGACCATGAACAGAACTGCAGCGCGAATGTCATGCGGTCGGTCGGCAGTGCGCACGCGGATCCTTACCTAACCACGGCCGCCGCCGCTGCGGCTTTGTCCGGTCCGTTGCACGGCGGAGCGAACGAGGAAGTTCTGAAAATGCTCGACGAAATCGGCTCCAAGGAAAACGTGCCCGCCTATATCAAGAAAGTGAAAGACGGACACGGCAAGCTGATGGGCTTTGGGCACCGGATCTATAAGAACTATGACCCACGCGCCAAGATCATTAAGTGGACAGCCGAACAAGTGTTCCAGGTAACGGGTCGCAATCCCAAGTTGGATATCGCTCTCGAGTTGGAGCGGATCGCATTGGAGGACGAATACTTCGTTTCACGCAAGCTCTACCCCAACGTGGATTTCTATTCTGGGATCATTTACCAAGCCATGGGATTCAAGCCGGAAATGTTCACGGTGCTGTTTGCGATTCCGCGCACTGTGGGTTGGTTGGCACAATGGCAGGAAATGTTGAGCGACACGGAGCAGAAGATCGCTCGTCCGCGGCAAGTTTACACTGGGCACGAAACCCGGCAGTTCGTGCCGATTGGTCAGCGTGGAGTTCTTGCCTCCGCTTCACTTTAAGGGGCAGCTTGAGGGTGAAGGCGTCTTGTTGCGCTATTGCGTTTGGGAAAGGAGGATGGAAAAATGCGAGTCCTCATTGTCTACGCAAGTCGTTATGGAGCCACGCGGGAGATCGCAGGGCGCATCGCCTTCACGCTGGGCAGGCACGGTCTAGATACTACAGTGCAGCCTGCCCAACGTGCGGATGACCCAATACGTTACGACGTTGCTGTGATCGGCAGCGCCATGTACGACGACCACTGGATGAAGTCCGCTACAAAGTTCGTGCGCCGCAACCGAGATACTCTTGCTAAGCTGCCAGTCTGGATTTTCAGTAGCGGTACATTAGGCTCTAGTGCTGATGACTCTGAACGCCCGTGCCCGCATGCTAGAGCCACACCGGAAGAGATCGCGGAGTTCAGAAGCACGATCAAACCTAAGGGTCACTGCTTCTTCTTCGGCGCATTGGATCCCAACAAGCTCGGCTTCATTCATCGGCTAAAGCTGAAATTGCTTGCTAACCGCAATAACGCGCCCAAATACCCAGTGGGCGATTTCCGCGACTGGAACGAGATCGAGACTTGGGCAATGAGCATAGCCCGGGAACTTGATCCGTACAGTGCCCGAATTGCAGCCTGATGATCTTTGAAGTACCGCAGGAGGAGGGACACGCAAGCGGGAATTACGGCTTCGCGTTGCACCCACCCGAGAGAACTTTACTGCCAACTGCTCGGCCGGACGCCGCCGGTCTCATTTTTTGCGAGCAAAAGCCTCTCGCAATGAACATCATGATCTCGAAATTGCTCCTTATGGCAGGTGCGGGGTGAGAAGTTTTATGGAATTGCGTTTGGCGGCCCAGCCGTTGGGCCCGAAGCGAGTTGGCATTGTTGTCGCTGACGACGATGTCGCGCTGGCCGCCGCAGATGCTGCTTTGGATTTGGGGATTGCCTTCCCAGTGCTGATCGGCAATGAGCGCAAGGTGCGGGAAAAGATGGAGGCTCTGAAATTGTCCCGCATGTCTTCCCGCGCAGAGTACATCGATACGGATGATGCTGCTCCGATAGCAGCGCAAATGGCGGGCCGGGGCGGAGTGGACCTCTTGCTCAAGGGACACCTGCGAACTGACGAACTCCTGCGAGCCATACTGCGCAAAGAAGCCGGTTTACGCACAGGACGTCTGTTGAGCGACGTGCTGCTCTACGAAGACAGGCTCGCGGGTGAGCCACGGCTTGTCGGTATTACCGACGGCGGTCTGAATGTGGCGCCTGATCTGGATCAAAAGGAGCAAATTGTGCGCAACGCAGCAGAGCTCTTGCACCGCCTCGGCAGAAAACGCCCGAAGATTGCCATCATGAGCGCCACCGAAGCAGTTACCGAGTCCATACCATCGAGTATCGATGCAAGACTGCTTACAGCAATGTCGGAGACGGGTGAGTTCGGGGATGTTGAGGTGTTCGGTCCGCTCGCCCTCGATTGTGCGCTGCTGGAATCGGCGGCACGGACGAAAGGTATTGTGCACAGCGTGGCAGGGCAAGCGGATTGCATGGTTGTGCCCAATATCGAGGCCGGGAACCTGCTGGGCAAATCAGCGAAGTACTTGGGCGGCTCGCAGTGCGCGCACGTTGTGGTTGGCTCCAAGGTGCCGATCCTCATTCCCTCACGCGTGGAGAGCGTCGATGACAAGATCAATTCCATTGCCCTGGGGGTGATCCTTGCCGCCCGGTGAATTCACTATTGTTGCTATCAATCCGGGTTCGACCTCAACCAAGTTGGCCGTGTACTTGAATGACGCGCCCCGGTTCGTTAAAAACATCAGGCATTCAGACGCAGAATTGGAGATGTTTCGAGGAGGTAGCATCCTTGACCAGCAGCAGTTTCGATCGGCGGCGATTGAAGCCGCGCTCAACGAAGCCGAATGCAACCCCAGCTCACTGCATGCAGTGGCTGGTCGCGGCGGTCTTCTGCCCCCCTTGCATGGCGGAACCTATGTTGTGAATGAAGTCATGCTTGCTGAGCTGCGCCTGGCCAAGCGCGGCGAACATGCATCGAACTTGGGAGCCTTTCTTGCTCATAACATAGCGCAGAAAGCCGACGTGCCGGCATATGTGGTTGATCCAGTAAGCGTCGATGAACTGACCGAACACGCCCGGTTATCGGGCTCGGTCCTTCTGGAGCGGCAAAGCTTGTCCCACGCTTTGAATTCCAAGGCAGTGGCAAAGCGGTATGCGCACGAGTGCGGGAACAAGTATGAATCGTTACGGCTGATCGTCGTGCATCTTGGCAGCGGCATTTCAGTTTCGGCACACGCGAGCGGTCGCATGGTGGACGTAACCAATTCCCGCGAGGAAGGCGCGTTCTCGACCGAGCGTGCCGGCGGTGTTCCGGCCATGCAACTCGTCCGTCTTTGCTTTGAAGGCAGATACAGCCAGTCTGACATAGAACGGCTGCTGTTTCGCGATGGTGGGTTGTATTCCTATCTAGGTACCAGGGATCTGACTGAAGTGGAGCAACGCATCAAGTCGGGAGACCTACGAGCAAGGGGCGTATTCGAAGCCATGATCTATCAGATCGGAAAAGAAATTGGAGCAATGGCTGCGGTTCTACGCGGGCGGGTGGATGTTTTGCTGGTAACCGGTGGCATGGCGCATTCAGAGTTGGTGGTGACGGCGATCAGCGACTATGCGCATTGGATCGCTCCGATTAGAGTCTACCCTGGAGATGACGAGCTGCGGGCGCTCGCGGAGGGTGTGCTGCGAGTGTTGCGCGGTGAAGAAGAACCTCGATTCTTATCGAGGTAAGGAGATGCTCGTCAGCGCAGGTATAAAGATCATTGCGAGCCTCCTCGCACGCAATGTTCTCTGACGAGTGTCGCTACTGTCAGGCAGACCCTTCGGTGAGGGGCTTTGAGTTCCTATGGCCTGAGTTCAGTAATCGAAATTCAGTGCGAATGGGGTTCGGACTCTAAGTGTCTAGAGTAACCCTTTCCTCCAGACATGAACTTGCCTGCTCGCAGAACAGCGGTATCCTGAGTCGTAGAGGACATCCGTTGATGGAGGTCTGGCGTGTTCTGTTCAAACTGTGGCACTGACTTACCTGAAGATTCTCGATTCTGCTGGAAGTGTGGTCGTGCATTGGCCGTCACTTCCACAAGCGGAGCGGCAGCAAACAAGTCGAAAAGAACGCTCTTTTGGATTCTTCTAGCGATTCTTGCCTTGCTGGTTTGGTATGCAGCAACAGGCGGTAGCCCCCTTATTTCAACTTGATGAAGGGCCAGCCAGCAATGGAGTGCTGGTTGGCAGACAAAATCAGTTTGTCGTGGCGCTGCCGCAACATCCCTTGTACTACTTCTTCCCGGACCACAAGGACACAGGTCGTTAGCAGTCACGGCGGAGCCTGGATTTACAATGTGACATCAAACGAAGAACTTGATCGGCTTCTGGCCATGTCGCCAGTGTACAACTGTGCCACTTACCAAGTTCTGCCGCTGGCAGAGATGGAGGACCCGGCGACGATTACGGGAAAAGCGAGCTAGTCATCGGTCCGAGCCTCCATCTCAACCTCCTTCGCTTGACAGCAAGCCACCATCACGGTGTCTCGGTTCCCGGTCGCGCCTGTTTCAGGCACACGTCTATCGAGCAACGTCCCCTCATTTTCACGACTTTCCGCAATCTTCTCTCCAAGGAAGAAAAGCAGCGGCGGATAGAGATCGGGGTGCTGACGCAGCAAGGACTCCAATGCTTCAGGAGGCAGGAAACCAAGTTCCGCATCCTCGGTCACCGTGGCCGTCATACTGTAGTTTTGCCGGGTGAGCGTTGACGGCAAACCGATCAGCGCACCTGCACCATAGGAGCGACCGACAATCGAATCCACGCCCAAGTCCAAGCTCACCCTCCCGGTGAGAACGACAAACATGCCGCAAGCCCTGTCTCCCCTTCGGAACAGCACGGTAGACTTCGGCTCACGAATTTTCTCAGTGTGTTGTAGAAGGGCGTAGCGCAAATAGGCGGATGCAGATTCGCTTGTCATAGCATCTCCCTCAGCGGACGATTGATCGCGACTAAGGATCGGCTCCCGCACCACAAGAACACGGATCGGCAGTGAACGCGACTGTTCCCCGCCCAGATCACGCCAACAGTTCATACGTGTCCCGGCTTGGCGGTTCTCCCGTATGCCCTGAGCCAAATCCATAGGATTCTTAGCCAAAAAACAATAGCGACAGTCGCCATGGTCAGTAGGCCAAGCATGGCTAGTCCGATTAGGACAAAAAAGGCGAACTTGAAGAATGTGGCTTCCATGGCAGTAACCTCGGGCACTTCAGCGAACTGTCCGGTGAAGTGTGTTGGCAGGTTGATGTGGACACGGTGATCAGTTCCCAGCCCACTCTCAACTTGGCTGTGTCAAAAAAGCAGCCTTCGTAAAGTCCGAAGGTTCGGTTCTACAGAAGAGCCGGAGCACGACCCCGGCTCCGGCCCTTGAACCGCAAATAACCATTCACGCTGCAAGCGCATTGACGAAGTGCTCGCAGAGCGTGGTCTCAACGTTGTAGAGCTTCCACGTAATCGGGGAGGCCAGGTACGGTCTGACGATGTCCTCGACCCTGTCGAACACTTCTTTGTGATAACGCTCCGCGTCCTTCTTCTCCGCCCATAGGGTGACGTATACGGCTTTTTCATTCTTCATTTCCGGAAACAGAGGAAGGACTTCGAGGAAGCCAACCTGCTTCTTCAGAATGGGCAGAACCTCGTTCTTGATTGTCTTGATGAACTCATCCTTCTTCTCATACTTGGGAACAAATTCAACCACACGCGCAAACATAGGCGAATTCCTCCTTGCTTTCGAATTCGAGTTGAGACGGAATTGACTTGGGCGGGGGATACCGTGTCAGGCGCGGGCTATCCCCGAGCCGACTTGTACATGGCGCGAACCTTAGATTCACCGGAAGGTTTTGTCAGTGATCGGAATCACTCCGAGGACAAGAGAAGGGCGTTCTGTCGTCAATCACATGTGTTTGGCGCACTTTGGCGTTTCGTCTTCTGAGGGGAACTACGATTCTCATCCCGATTCCCCTTTGACAACCCGCAAAACGCAAAGCCGCAATATTCGATGTCGTTACGCCGCCGCCGATTTACTTTCATACAGTGTACTGGCGTATCATTTGCCCAATGGACTCCAAGCGCGATCAACCGGAGACGCGGGTTGCTACGTGAGAGCTTATGCTAGTGACCGAACGCGCACGCCCTAAATTTGACAAGAACGAGCTTGCGAGATTGGAGAAAGACCTTGGAGACGCGAAATCGGCGTTAGAGATGTACAAGAAAGAGCACGCTTGATGCCGCTCCGTTTAATGTCCGCCGATGCCGTCTCCCCTCATCTCTTTACGATCCTCTTTTGATGTCTTGCCGGACTGCATTCTGCGTAACAATCACAGCTACACTCAACGTTAGAGCCAGACACGAATGCCTTCGGCAGTCGCAGACCAGAAATCCCCGGCACGTCGGTGACATTAGTCATTACAGGTCGATTGGGCAATCCTCTAAAATTCGCGTACAGAAGTGAAGTGTCGGAATGACACTTTCACCTTTTCGGGAATCGCGATCATGCGGATTCTTGGCTTTCTGGTTTTGTCTCTTCTGTTCTCGTGATGCTTTGAACTTGCGGTATTTGCTCAAACACAGCAATCCTCCAACGAGAATGGACGCAAGCTCATTCGCAAACTAGACCCCACCTACCCGGAGATGGCGAGAAGGATGAATATCGCCGGGACTGTCAAGGTGTACGCTGTCGTGGCACCGGACGGTTCGGTGAAATCCGTCCAACCGGGGGGCAGCCCTTTGCTCGTTGAGGTTTCCGTGGGTGCCATAAAACCATAAAACGATGGAAATTTGCTCCAGCCGCCGCCGAATCCAAGGAACTGATCGAGCTACATTTCCATCCAGAATAGGTAACGTTCACTAAGGGTTCGTAAACATCCCGCGTTTCCGCTCCTTCAATCCACGGTCACGGTTTGATCGTGAAGGAGAAGCCGTTCGAGTCCTTGCCGCTGCACACCGTTGTGGATGTCGCTCCGATAGCACCGGAAAATGTCGTGCCTCCGACTTCTGGCGGATTAAATACTGAGACCAACACGGTGCCCGGCTGTGCAATGTCGGCAGCGGTGACTGCGGCAAGTAACTGATGGCTGTTGGCGAAGGTCGTCACCTGAGGGGAGCCGTTCCACTCCACCACTGCGTCATGGCGGAAGTCGTCGCCATTGACGGTCAGGACGAACTGGCTGCCTCCAGCGGTTACAGCGGCGGGCGAGACGGAAGTAATGGAAGGAACGGGCGGGCAGGTTCCGCAGGACAGTGCTGCACACATCGTGACCGCAAGAACTGCAAGAACGGGCAATTTTGCCATCGTTGCCATCGGCCTTGCACCTCCGGCTGGCTGGCGGACAGCAAGCGAGGTTCGGGCTGGAATTCGAGTGGATCGGCAGGAACTAGCGGAGCCTCACAACTCGTCCGCCAGACATGAACATTATAAGCTCAACGGCAGAGCCTTTTGATTGACCCAGTGGCTGTGATTTTTTCGCTTATGTCCAGCACGCCTATGTTTCGCAAGTCTCGTCCCCCTCATCGCGTATCGTGCAAGGAGCACAAGATATTCTGAGTCCATTCGGTCCGGACTGCGATCCCAGGCGCTGGGGCCTGAAGCTAGCGGAGCGCGGCGGAAAGAGGGGGAGAAGAGAGCGATTGTCGCCACAGCTAGAAAGCTGGCGGTGTTGCTGCACCATCTGTGGATAAGCGGAGAAGTGTACGACCCGTTGCATAACAGCAGCCGAACGACAGTTGCGGCAGCCGCGTAAAGACAAAACGGCAAAACAAAAACAAAATCGTTCCAGGAAGATACAAGACAAAAGCCAAAGCCGAGTTCCGGTGACTGCGTCAATCGCCTGGCCCACGTTCCACCCGCTGAAACGGAACTGCAGGTCGCAAATCAGGTGGCAGCATCGGCTGAAACGAGAACGCCCAACCTGCACCGAGCGAATGAATCGTTCCTCGAGAGGGCGTATGGAAGCATGGCGACAGCGGCTGCTCGGCGGAAGAAAAAACCTTTGTCTCAGAAAAGAATAAAGAATAAGGAAGTCGCTGGACTGGACATGACCACCAGTCCCTGATCGCCTCGACATCGGTCTCGATCTGTTTCCATTCTTGCCAGTCCGGCGGCGGACCATACATTTGCGACAGTTGTCCTCAGAGACTGAGCCGCTCGCCCTGCGGGGTTCCATCCTGTTCTAATCGATCGCCAGCGCCTAACCGTGGCATTGAGTTGGACGATCTTCACCGATTCGTCGAGACAGTCGCGCTGCTCCCGCACTGACAGGTTTGGAACGAAACGAATGCGGGAACTGCACCCCGGAGACTCCGGCGTACAAGTGCCTGTTACGAAATCCGAACAGGCTGCACTTTTCCCCTGGCTGCCATGGAAGTTTACGTTCTCCTTACTGGGAACATGGAAACGACAGGAGTAAAGAGGACGACAGAGCGCTTAGGGACACGAGTGCCGTGTGAGATAGACGCGATCTTGACCAGCGCCGACGAGAGTTGCTCATTTTCTCAACGGTGCCTGATCGTGCTGGTCAACTTGCAGGGTTGCTCATTGAAACTCAATCGGGCAGTGGATGTCGGCTCAAAAGTGGTACTCGAAGGCTTGCCCGCTGCTACAAAAATCACCGGCAGAATAGTCAGTTCGATTTCGCTCGGGAAATTTGAAAAGCCTTTTTGGCTTCTGGGAATAGGCATAGACGAGCCAGGAAACGTCTGGGGAATTTCCGACCCGCCCGAGGATTGGGCTGGACGATAAGCCCAAGTACGAGGCGTTCGACTCTGTCGCGGTGAGCCTGGATTGCCAGAATCGTGCCCATGCAAAATTGCCACTGGCCTACTTCCGCCACTTCCTCAACTGCTTCCATGCCGTGACCAACTCCTGGATTGCACGTGCCGGAGGAAACGTCCGGCTGTTGATGATGGCGCACTCCCGATAGGCACGTTGATACACTCGCCGTCCCGATTTCTTTAAGAAGGAAGAGGTTTGAACCGGGCCGAGATCTCCTGTTTCAAGCGCGTTCTCCTTGCAGGCTTGGCTACTGAATCTTGATTTGAGAGGGCTCGTAGGCGATTATTTCGGGCTCTCTTGTAGTCGCTGATCTTTCCGGTCGCGCAGATGTGTTTCATCTGATACATGCCTGCGGGATCGCCGCACTTTGGGCGTTCGCTGCCCCAAATTAACACTGTGAAAATCTGGTTCGGATATGGTTTATCGAGATTGATAAAAGTGGGGTTTCCACGACTTTGGGCTGCGTAGTGCGTTCCCACTACCAATCCGCAGACTGTAGCTCTTTCTCCCACGTGAGATTTAGCTTCGCTTGGTGAAATTGAATTCTGAGTAAAACCAAGCGCTCCGAGCAAAAAGAAGATAACTACTGTTGCCAGCAAATGTCGATTGAAGCAGTTCATGTTGTCATCCTCGTGCAACCTCATCCCTCGCAAACGGAACTCTTTAACCACTCGATCAGCGAGGCTCTTCACCGCAGCTTCTGAAAACTTGGAGTCATCAACGGCTAGAAGAATCTTCATGGCTTTCCCTTTCGCGCTTAGAACGCTAGCCTTCTGCTTTGCGATTTTGGCCCGGCGATTAAATGGCGCGGCCACCTCAGTTAAAGCGGCCTTTATTGTAACTACCGAAAACAAGGGTTTGCGATCCAAACCCTGGTTGCCGGGTCAATGAGCGAAATGGGGATTAATGAGATGGTTCGCCGCCGAGTAGATTACAACTCGGCAGTTCACACAAGGAGGATCATTGTCATGCACACTGACGGCTTGCCAGGAGTGCAAGAAAACGGCGAAACGTTGCCAAGTCTCGCACGTTCGTGATCGCTCGAACGTCTCTCTCCAGATACGTTTGCAGGTAGGAAGCAAACCAAAGGCCACGAGCCTCCGGCCGAGCGAGCACCTCTGGGAACCCCCCGTGTAGCAGATTCACTTTCTTGGTTTCCGAAAGACTGAAAGGTAGAAGCTGAAGGATAGCCGCTCGTCCCGCCATCGATTCGCTGATGCCTTGCATCAGTGGGGCTTCTTGGGAGCCGGTGAACAACCACTGCCCCATCCGGCGCCGGCCCGTGTCGATGACTGTACGGACATACGCAAGTAATTCGGGCGTGTTTTGAATCTCGTCGAAGACCACCGGAGGACGGAGTGCCTCTAGGAAAGCGCGGGGATCACTCCGCACCCGTTCCTGAACATCAGGATCCTCGAGCAGTACATGCTGGGCTTTAGGAAAGAGCTTGCGCAGAAGAGTGGTCTTGCCAGCACGGCGTGGACCAGTCACAACCACAGCGGGGAAATGCCGAGCCGCAACCAGCAGCACAGCTGCCAGTCTTCGTTGAATATATTGCATATGAGAAATATAAGTAGTACTTTATATTTCTCAACACTTCCATCAGCGCTTTCTTGCGCGCTCCTTTGGGTACAGTGCCTATCGGGGCTTTTTGCGATCACCGACCGGGACGTCTTCAACGAGCAGTCGCACGATTCTCTGGTGTTCAATGACACCAAGTGTTCCCGCAGCGCTGCGCAAGCGCTCCAGGAATGCCGTGAGGGTTTCGCCCAAACGCAAGAATGCAGCGCGATCATTGGTCTGATCAACGATCGCCCTCAGCTCAGCACTCAGTACCTGTTGCCGCTGGCGCAACGCCGGCATACGTTCACGCAGCCGCTCAATCGACAACAATCCTTCCTGATAGGCGCTGAGAAGTCGTTCGACACCTTTTCCAACATAGGTCAACTCCCTCTGCAGACTCTGCTCGCCAATTGCGCAAACGACGTACTCATTAAACGAAGGCCAGCCGTGTGCGTCACGCTCCCGTCGTACGGACATTTGCAGTCACTGCAGCCGGGTGGCTCGATTTCTGGCACCGCGGTCGGCCCGCCATGATATGTCGCTCTGACCCACGCGAGCGGCAAGGTATCGTCTTCCCGTAACCGTAATGTACCCTCGTACTCCTTACTCATAGGCACAGTCTGCGTTAAGGTTGTATGAATAGTATTTTCGCCCCAAGCTCGAATGCCTCAGAGGAATCACACTACTCTGAGGCTTTTTTCTCGCGTGCGTATGGTCACAGACAGGAGAAGAGTGGCACGGGTAGGCTAACGGAGTTTTGTGCCTCTTGGACGTGTCGTTGATCGTTCCCCCAAGCAATAAAAATGCCCCAGAATCAGACAAGCTCTGGGGCTTTTCTTGCGCTTCATTGTAGGCGCAAGCTAGCGCTCTATCTTCTTGATGTACAGCCGAAGCCCAGCCAGTACCATTCCTATTGCGACGAGGGATACCCCCAAGCCGGCACGGCGACGGTTGCGCTCAACCATGGCTGCCTGGCCGGCTTGCAGATCCTCTGCGGCAATTTTCAGCCCCGCCTGAATGTCCTGATCCGCTAGGCTTTCCTGGAAACTGTGGATTGTGACTCGAGCCTTGGTCAGCGAATCTCGGGCCTGAGCCTGTGCCATGCGCGCTTCGCCTACCTCCATGCCGGAAGACTCCGCAAGGGCGAGCGCTTGGTCCGCTTTCTTGATCGCCAAGTCGAGGCTGATTAGTTTCGCCTGCAATCGGGCTCGGGCTTGATCGCATTTGTCGCCGGGAGTGTGACAACGCATGCAGACCGCTTCTGGACCGGTTCCGAGTTTTGCATCGCTGGGGTAGGTGATCGCATGGTTGCTGTGACACACGACACACCCTGGCAGGGAGGAAGCTTGAAAGGCTTTCTTGTGAGAACTCTTTTCGTACATTTGGTCCTGGAACGCGTGACAGTTTGAGCAGACATTCTGGACTTTGTCTACTCCTGGAGGCACTGCACCATGATTCCCGTGGCACGTCGAGCAGGTTGGTGCACTCAAATCGCCCCGCACAGCTAATGCCTCATGATGTACACTCACGTCATATTTTGCGAATTGATCGGTAGGAATGGAGTATCCCTTCATATAACCGTCGTTAGCATGGCAGCCTGCGCAGGTGGTCGCCACATTGACCGGATTCACCGTCGAGCGGGGATCGCTGGGAGCCCTTATGTCATGCACACTATGGCAATCGATGCACACGGCTACCTTTGTGTCTCCCGCAACCAAACGTTTACCATGCACGCTGGTACGGTACTGGTCGAGCTGGTCAGTTCGTAAGCCTGGATTGAACTGCCGGATGTAATAGGGATCGGAATGACAACTTCCGCATAACTCGGGGATCTGCTTGCGCTCGATCTTGCCCTTCCACCCCGCTTTCTTGTTCATGGCCTTGTCCGGATCGTCGCTGGTTGGGTCGCCGCCGTGACAGCTAACACAAGTCAGCCCTTTCTGGGCGTGTACGTCCTGGCTAAACTTTTCCTGGCTGACTCCCAGAGGGTCTGGTAGACCAGCATGACAATCCAGACAGGAGTTCGAGGTTTGCGCGTGGGCCAGACATGCAACAAATAAAACAAGCCCGGCCAAAACCACACCGCAGAGCGCGCCAAGCGCGCCCAATCTATTTTGCAAGATAGCCATAAACGCTCATGCCTGCGACGTACGCGAAAGCAAAGACTGTAAATTGAGTAATCCGGCGTTTCGTGTGTGAGGAGGAGAAACTTTCGAAAAAGGGCAACACAAGCCACGCGAGCCCCACGAGACCGAAGCCCAGAACCCCCAAGACTTCTCCATCCACGAACCAAACCCTAGAAGGAATGAGCTTCAATGTCTGAAACATAAAGAGAAAGTACCATTCGGGTTTGATTCCCGCTGGCGCAGGTACGAACGGATCGGCTTTCACGCCAAGGTTCCATGGGAATACCGCTGCCAGCACTCCCAGCATTGCCAGAGCAACGTACCAAGCCATCATCTCCCGCAACAAGAAGTTGGGGAAGAATTGCATCTGGCTCTTCGCAGATGGATTCGCGTTCCATTGCGCTTCAAGTTTCGGGGGAACACTGATGCCCAGGCGCTGCACCAGTAACAAGTGCAGCATAAGCAAGACAGTCGCTAAGCCGGGAAGAACCGCGACATGGAATCCGAAGAACCTTGTCAGTGTTGCACCTGTCACCTCTTCGCCGCCGCGAAGAAAGATCATTATGGGCTTGCCGATGATCGGAACCTGTCCGGTGATTTCCGTGCCGACCTTTGTGGCGAAAAAAGCCAAAGTGTTCCACGGCAATAAATAGCCGCTGAAGCCGAATCCCATGACAAGAAACAGGAGGAGTACACCGCTGACCCACGTAAGCTCACGCGGTTTGCGGTAGGCCTTCAGGAACAACACGCTGAACATATGCGCAAAGGCAGTAAAGATCATTAGGTTCGCGGACCAGGAATGGATGGACCGGATCAGCCAGCCAAATTGCACCCGGGTCATGATGTACTGCACGCTCTCAAACGCTTCGTTTGCCCCGGGCCGGTAGTAGAGCAGCAACAAGATGCCGGTCGCCACCTGAATCCCGAAAAGGAAAAGCGTAATGCCCCCGAGGAAATACCAATATGACAGGCGATGAGAGGGGACTGTCTTATGGCGAAGCGGAGCGGTCAGGTCATCCCAATCAAACCGCTCGTCGAGCCAGTGACGGAGGGTAGCGAACATATTCACGCCTCCCGCTTTCTGCTGACGACAATCTCATCTCCGCGCGCGTGGACATCGAACACATCCAGCGGTCTGGGCGGAGGACCGGAAACATTGCGACCGTTCAGATCGTAGATTCCGTTGTGGCAGGCACACCAGATCTGGCGAAGATCGGCGCGATACTGCACGGTGCAGCCAAGGTGGGTACAAGTAGCGGAAAGTGCACGATAGGTACCATCGCTGTTTAGGATCAACAAGCCAGGATGGTTGCCGAATCGGAATATCTTGCCGGAATTCGGCTTTAGCTCGCCGATCTTGGCGGCGACGATTTCGTCACCGCCAAGATCAGCTACCGCAGGAGGTATGAGGTAGCGCAACACCGGGTAGAGAAATGAAACGAACGAAGCCAACAAGCCACCACCGAGAAAATACTCAATGACGCGGCGGCGTGTACTGTTGAAATGGTCGAGGCGTTCACCTTGTTGTTTGCTGCCGGAGGGGGTTGTCTCGCTTACCGTTTGCATAGGTCAGGTCTCTTCGTCACGCGGAACGTACTTCCACCGTGCGCTGCATCTCGCGCAGCCACATCGTCTGGAACAGTTGCAGGCGATGTCCAATCACGACCGCAAGATTGAAAGCAATCTTGTGTCCCGCTCCTGGATTGGCTGCAAAGTACCTGAGCAGCGCCTCCCGTGGGAAGGCGATCACTTCTGCGTCGAGCAAAACGGCGGTCGCGGTGAGGGTAAATCGATAAGGCGGAATCAAGGCTGACCAGCCGACGGTCTGGCCGGGACCTCTCTCCTCCACAAAAACATCCTGTTCTCGCTTACGCACCTGCATTGGCAATGTCAGCTTGATTCGTCCGCGTTCAACCAGGAAGAGCCGATCGGCCTGATCTCCCAGCTGGAATAGCGTTGCTTCGCTGGGGACGATCACTCTGTGGCCGAGCTTCAAAACCTGCTCGCCCTCGGCGGAAGAGAGACCATTTAGAAGTTCATGTGTCATGAGTCTCTCCGTCAGTTGACAAACGGCGAATTGGTTTTGCTGTGAAGCTGCTCGTGTGTGGGAAGTGCCAGAAAGGACTCTGCGGCCGCCTGTTCCATACGGACGTGGTTCTCAATTTGCAGGAGCAGGACTTCAATGGGCACTTGTCGGGACGGGATGGATGGCGGGGTTGGAACACGATCCGAGAAAAAGCGCGTCGGCACAGTTGCCTTGACTAACGGAAGCCTGGGTTGTTCAGCGGAATTGGGCGATTCCGAGCGCGTAGCGGCTCCAAAGGCAGCAGCTGCGACTCCCACTCCAAATACGGCCACGCACAAACCCATCAATAGCATTTCCATCGTACGGCCCTCCTTGCGGAGTTTTGCACTGCAATTGCTGTTCCAGCATTCATGCGAGAGATAATTCCTTGGTTTGCAGAAGATATGCCGATGGGAGGCACGACGGTGACTGACACAATGTCAGGTGGCCCTGACTGTTTGTCAGTCGTTGACGTCAGGCCGTGCATGTGCCATCATCCCGCCGACCTGGTGCCGTCATCATGAAGCTGCGTTTTGCCAGCATGACCGTTGGCCTCGCGCTCGGTGTCACGGTGGCGGTGGTAGTAGCCTGTACAGTTGCCGCCTACGTTTTTTCCACCCGTCATTTTCACAGCCTCCTCGACACGGCCCGCACTAGCGCGCTTGCCGAAAGCGAATTGATCCGCACCGCGCTCGAACATCAGATGATGAGCAATGACCGCACTCTGATCGCGCAGATGATCGAGAGCTTCGGCAAGCAATCTCGTGTGGAGCAGCTCGTCGTGATTGATCGCAATGGCACAGAGCGTTATTCGAGTAAGCCGGGAGTCACCCAGAATGAGTTCAGGATCGACTCTCCCACATGCCAAGCCTGCCATCGTGATCCGCCAGAACGCCGTGGCTCGAGCCGGGTAATCGAGACGAAAGGTGGAACCATTCTTCGAACTGTAGTGCCAATTCGTAACCGCCAGGAATGCCAGCGCTGCCACAGTCCACAGCAGAAGATCAATGGCGTCCTCATTCTGGATTACAACGCCGGAGAGATCAGGGAGGCGATGACCCGCGACCTGCGCTGGATGGTGGCCGGAACTGGAGCGCTGACCTTCGTTATTGTCGGAGCAATCGCATTGGTGATCCGCGTGGCGGTATTGCGTCGCCTCCAGCGTTTTGAGAACACGGCGCGCCTGATCTCTCAAGGCGATCTCGAACGCCGCGTACCCACGGAAGGCTCTGATACGCTGTCCTGGCTCGCGAAAGAGTTCAATGAAATGGCGGATTCTGTGTCCCACCTGGTGGGAGAAGTCCGCACTCAGCGGGAGCGGCTGGAAACTGTGATCAACAGTATTGATGACGGGATTGTAGTACTCGACGGGGAACGAAAGATCATTGCAGCCAATGACGCATTCTTGCTGCGCGCCAACAGTTCTCGTGAGCAAGTTCTGGGCTGCAGCTGCTACAAACTGGAGCCAGGCCCGTGCAACTTGTCCGATTGTCCCACGCTCGCATGTCTGAAAGCCGGTGCGCGTCAGGTTCGGATCTGCGAACGCAAAGCGGGGAACAACACTGTGGCATGGGAGGAAATTCATGCTTCGCCCATTTTGGACGCCTCTGGTCGTCTAACCCAAGTCGTGGAAGTCTGGCGAGACATCTCCGACCGACGTGCGGCCGAGGCAAAACTCGCGGAGTCCTACCGCTTAGCATCGGTAGGGGTACTTGCTTCTGGCTTTTCCCATGAGATGAACACGCCCCTGGCAACGACCCTAATGTGCGTAGAAGGCATCCTTCGTGAGACTCAAGGCGGCCAGGACTGTCCCAAGGATCAGGCTCGAATTCTTGAACAGGCGGCGATCGCGCGCGAGCAGATTCTACGCTGCAGGGGAATTACGCAACATTTTCTCCGCCTTTCCCGCGGACAGCGATCGGGTGGTGAAATCGTGGATCTCAATGCCGCGATCGCTGCTGCTCGGAGGCTGGTCGAGCCTACGGCTCGCACCGCTTCTGTGACCGTTGAGGTGCAGTTCTGCACGACAACGCTACATGTCCGAGCGGACGAGGCCGAACTACAGAACCTGCTCGTCAATCTCCTGCTCAACGCGATTCAGGCGTCAAAGGCCGGGGCCAAGGTTATCGTCGCCACCCAAGGCGGCGACGCAATCCACATTCGCGTCACTGACGAAGGCTGCGGGATCGCGCCAGAGTACCAGCAAAAGATCTTCGAACCTTTTTTCAGTCTTCGCCAAGGGGGCACAGGTCTCGGCCTGTTCTTGTCGCTCAACGCAGTCCGGAGTTGGGGAGGCACCATCGCAGTCGAAAGTGCTCTCGGTAAAGGGTCTACGTTCACAGTCGTGATGCCGGCAATCAATACCAGCCCTCAACTCAAGGTCGAGAGATGAAACCACCGTCTCTCCTCGTGGTCGATGACGATTCTGCCTTCCGGCAAGTGATGGCGGATGAATTGAGTCGACTCGGTTACGAAACCTCCACGGCGAGCACGGGTGAGGAAGCGATCGAGCGAGTGGAAGTGCTGGAACCCGAAGTCGTGCTGCTGGACCTGCGCTTACCTGGTATAGGCGGGCTGGAGACGCTAAAAGCCATTCTGGCGGCCGCGGCTTCCACCGAGGTGATTATGTTCACCGGACATGGTTCTATCGACACGGCCATCGAATCGATTCGCATTGGCGCTTGCGACTACGTGGTGAAGCCTTGTCCGCTGGACGAACTTCAGGTTCGCATACAACGAGCGATCGAGCGGCGATCTCTGCGCCAGAGAACAAAAATTCTCGAGCGCGGCCTGACTCCGCCGGATCTGAGCAATTCTTTCGTCGGCGACAGCCCAGAGTTCCGGCGTCTGCTCAATCTGATCGACCGCGTTGCCCCAAGTGAGTCGACCGTGCTTATTATCGGCGAGACAGGCGTGGGCAAAGAACGAGTCGCCAAGTTGATCCACGCCCGCAGTCCTCGCCGGTCAAGGCCGTTCGTAGTTGTCGAATGCGCCGCGCTGCAGGAGAGCCTGCTGCAAAGCGAATTGTTTGGCCATGAGCGAGGTGCGTTTACCGGAGCGGATCGAGCCAAACCCGGCCTGTTCGAAGTCGCTAACGGCGGAACAATCTTCCTTGATGAGATCGGAGAGGTGAGCCCGGCGACGCAGACGAAGTTGTTGCGCGTGCTCGACACCTCCACGTTCCGCCACGTCGGTAGTACGCGGGAAATTCGAGTGGACGTCCGCATCCTGGCCGCCACAAATCGAGATGTATCGGTCTTGGTGCGGCAGGGCCTTTTTCGTGAGGACTTGTTCTACCGCCTCAGCACCATCACGGTGGAGATACCACCTCTGCGCGCAAGAGGCGATGATGTGTCTCTTCTGGCCCAACACTTCGCGACCATGCTCAACGAGCGATTCGGCTCTAACAAAAGGATTAGCGAAGCGGCCCTGCAGTTGCTCCGACAACACTCCTGGCCAGGCAACGTACGCGAACTCCTGCATGTGGTGGAAGCTGCTCTCGTGCTTTGCGAAGGATCTCAGGTTCTACCCGATCACCTTCCTGCTTCCCTGCGTAATACAAAGACGACACCGGCAACGGCCGTTTCAGAAGCCTCCCGGCAGCTGACACTCCAGGAAGTGGAACTCGCTCACATTCGAATGGCGCTAGAAGCCAGCAAGGGGCATCGCGGAAATGCAGCTAAGATTCTTGGAATCAGCGAGCGGAATTTGTACAGGAAGCTGCGCGAGTACGGTCTTTGTGACTAGCAGTGTGACGGAGCGGAGACGCTTGCTCCTCATTTAATTCGTACAGCGAGCCCGCCGCAAATCTGAGTGGCTCCCATCTGACTCGCCTGTGCACTTTTGTCGAGGCTGAATCTCATAAAGAGCACTTACGTAGTTCGCCCGCGTGCTGGCGCTCGAAGAGTTTTGGCGAATCGGTCTAGGAGTTGATCGGGCTTCGACGCGTCAGGCGCGGCAGTAGAATCAGGACCAATCCGTAGCAAAGAAGCGAGACCACCAGCGACGCGGCGTTTCCGAATCGCAAGTCTTGTCTCCCTTCGGAACTGCACAGTGGACTTCGGCTTGCGAAGTCTTTCGCTGCGTTGTTCAAGGATTTGCCACAGGCGGGCGGAAGCGGCCTCGCCAATCATGCTTGTTTCCCTCGGCGACAGTTGATGGAGAGTAGGCCGAAGCTTGGTCGCGGCATTTGACCGATGTCACAACAGATGGTGAGGGCGCGCACAAATGGATTGCACGTCAGCTTCTTGATCCTTACTAAAGAATCAGGGAAAGAGGCGGACATGTTTCGGCCAAACAAGCAGCGAGTGAGCGCCGATTTCCTACAGAGACAAACAGCATTTAGTTACGGGAAGCATCGGTTGGCTGTCGTAACAATTTGCGGCGACTGCTGCTATGTGCATCGTGACAGTCCAGGCACAATCCCCGGGCGACGGGACGGTGCTCTCGTACGGACAGGGATTGTTCATGGCAGGCAAAGCAGATCTTTGTTTTTGGCATGAACAAACTCAAAGTAGTCATGTCACCTTGAGTCTCCGCCAGATGGCAGACTGTGCACCGAAGCGCCATGGCCGAGTGCACTGATTTGCCTCTGGACTTGTCCGCGTGACAGGAAGAGCAATTGTCATCCGCATGAATACTGCCCGGATGTTCAACGCCCCGACTGTCGACGGCCGCCACTTGCACACTTCCCAACAGCAGTACTGGCAGTAGCGCGAGGATCCACCCGCAATTCAATACTCCGCTAGGTGAAGCGAGCTTTCCTTTGTGAACTGGACTTCGTGGCGTTGTGCAGGTCAGCTTCATGACAAAAACGCCAGTGTATTGAGCTGCCAAGATGGAGTCACTATCAGAAAACGACTAGTAGCCGGAAATTTTTCTCGGCTGCCTTCCTATGTCTCGTTGTTGCGAACTTGCGACAGAAAATAGCGAGAACTGTCTAAGTCGCGGGAAAATGAAATCGTGACTTTGATCACGTCCCTCCGTGATTCACTAGGCCCTCTCATTGTTGCCGGAAGGTTCCTTAGACGATTACACGGCGCACAACAATATGGAAATTCGAATGTTATAGCCTGCGAGATAATTAATCCCTCTCACCGTAAGTGTGATTCAAATCACGTCGAAATGTGATTCAACACGTCGCAGAGTTTTTCCTGTGATCGCTAATATCACGTTCACTTGGACCAAGTGACGACGCTTTCGCCCTTACATGCTGTGCGTAGATGACTGGAACTGCGTTCGCAATGCAAAACATCTGCTCAGCATGGAGATGAGGCAACACTGCATTTCTGATTGCAGACCAGAGATGGGGAATGAGGATACAAATGAAAACACTTGGGATTTTTCTGGTTGTTGCAGTTCCTGTGTTGGGCGTGATGAGTCCGCCCAAGGTTGAGGCGGTGCCGAGCTATGCACGACAGACAGGTTTGCCATGTAGCGGCTGTCACTACGCTCCTCCGGAACTCAATCCAGCCGGGCGCAGATTCAAGCTGCTGGGTTATGTGGATCGAGCCGACGAGACCAAGGTCGTAACGGCCGACGGCGGAAAAAAGCGTGCCGCACTCGACCTGCTCGCATCGCTGCCGCTGTCCGTGATGCTTGAGACTTCGTTCACATCGGTGAAGTCCCCGGTGCCAAATACTAGCACTACTCCCTCAACAAACACACAGAACGGGAACTTCGAGTTTCCTCAGGACGTATCGCTGTTTCTATCCGGGGCATGGACAAGCCACGTCGGAAGCTTCCTCCAAGTGACCTATGACACCAGGGACGATCATTTCACCAGTGACAACACGGATATTCGGGCTGCCAACAAGACGACTTGGGGAGGCAAAGAACTGGTTTACGGCCTCGACCTCAACAACAATCCCAGTGTAGAGGATCTGTGGAACAGTACTCCGGCATGGGGTTTCCCTTGGATCGTTAGCGATTTTGCGCCCACGCCTAACGCCGCGGCGATTATTAACGGTCCTTTGGCCCAGGATGTCGCGGGATTTGGCGGCTACGCCATGTGGGACACACATTTCTACCTGGATGCGGCGGTTTACCGCTCGGAGCATGTGGGTGGACCGCAGCCGAATCCAGGAGTTGGCTTCACCCATAACATTCGCGGTGTTGCGCCCTATTGGCGTTTTGCATGGCAGGAACTGACAGGCAAGACTCAGTATGAAGTCGGTACCTATGGCATGCACCTGCGTTCGACTCCCAACGAAATCACCGCCACAACCGGCGCAAGCATTCCGACGGATTCCTACACTGATTGGGGCGTGGACACGCAGATCGACAGGACCCTGTTTCGAACAGACGTTCTATCCTTTCGGGCGACCTACATCCGGGAGAACAACGATCTGCTCAGTAGTCTTTTTCAGGGTCTAGTGTCGCAAGGATCACACCGTTTGAACACGGTGATGGCCAATGCCGAATATCACTTGGGAAACAAATATACGGGGACGCTGGGTTGGTTCAATACCACTGGCACTTCTGACCTCCTTCTCTATCCGTCCGCTCCGGTGACCGGTAATTTCAATGGCGATCCAAGAGGCGCAGGCTTGATCGCAAACGTTTCCTATTGGCCATGGCAGAATCTGCAGCTCGCCGCGCAGTACACGGCGTATACGCGCTTCAACGGTGCCCAGAATAATTACGACAGCGCGGGCCGCAATGCGAGCTCTAACAACACGATTTACCTGGACGCAAAGGTCATTTTTTAGCGCGACTCCAGACGAATGATTCGGAAATGCAAAGGAGAACAAGGCAAATGAGACGAAATGCGTGCGTTGTGATGTTGATGATCAGTGCATTATGCATCGCGGCATCGGCAGGAGACATCGAGGGCAAGGTTACTGGTATGAAGGGAAAGTCGGTCGTCTATGTAGATGCGATTGCCGGCAAGACTTTCCCCGCTCCGAAGGACCACCCAGTAATGGATCAAAAGGGACTGCTGTTCGTGCCGCACATTATGGCGGTGCAGCAAGGGACGACCGTTGAGTTCCTGAACAGCGACAATGTGCAGCACAACGTCTTTTGGACTGCGATCGGTAACGACAAGAAAGCTGGCCACAATCTCGGAACCTGGCCGAAAGGCGAGAAGCGTCCCTACACGTTCGACAAGGCCGGAGTCGTGCCACTTTTCTGCAATGTGCACCCTGATATGTCGGGATACATCATCGTCAGTCCCACCCCCTACTTTGC
This sequence comes from Candidatus Sulfotelmatobacter sp., assembly GCA_030039195.1. Lineage (GTDB taxonomy): Bacteria > Acidobacteriota > Terriglobia > Terriglobales > Acidobacteriaceae > Sulfotelmatobacter. Next base: position 27,528 of record JASHQK010000509.1, on the reverse strand, counting down.
CGAGACCGACGATAGCGGCAATTACACGATCAAAGATGTCCCCGACGGAAGTTACACAGTTACCGTATGGCACGAAGGTGCGAAAGACCAATCGCAGCCGGTAACCGTTTCGGGCAGCACGAAAGCGGATTTCACTCTGAAGAAGTAGTCCGCGGCGCGGGAGCGTGCAGTCGCTCCCGCGTCTTCTTTGCTTTCTAGCGGAGTCGCTATTGTTCGGCCTGAAAATTGAGTGACGCCATGCTGAAACGGTTTCGAGATAAGAAGGTCGACGCGGATTGGTTGCACACGAACTTCCCCTGCATGATGGCCTGCCCGGCGCACACCAACGCCGGGCGCTATGTTGGCCTGATTGCCGAAGGACGCTTCGAGGAAGCCTATCGCCTGGCGCGTGATCCCAATCCGCTGGCGAGTATCTGCGGCCGAGTGTGTGCGCATCCATGCGAGACCGCTTGCCGCCGTGGAGAGATCGACAAGCCGATCTCCATTCGCGCCCTCAAGCGCTTCCTGACCGAGCAATTCGGGCCGGAATCGAAGCATCCCATCAGCATCACGGAAAGGCGTTCACAGGCGAAACTTCCATATAAGGTCGCAGTCGTGGGAGCGGGTCCGGTCGGGCTTTCAGCGGCGCATGATCTGGCGTTGATGGGCTATTCGGTCACGCTCTTTGAAGCCGCTCCCGTAGCGGGCGGCATGTTGTACCTCGGCATTCCCGAATATCGCTTGCCGAGAGATGTCGTGGAAGCGCAAGTCCGAGAGATTCTCGAGACCGGAGATATCACGCTCAAGCTGAATCATGCTGCAGGCCGCGACTTCACCATCTCCGAATTGCGCCGGCAGGGCTTTGACGCGGTGCTGATCGCGGTCGGCGCGCACCGCAGCCGCGATCTCAGCATTCCTGGCGTAGATCTCGACGGAGTGCATAAAGGAATCGATTTTCTGCTGAACGTGAATCTCGGCTACAAGTTCACGATCGGGAAGAAAGTCATCGTGATCGGCGGCGGCAATGTTGCCATGGACGTTGCGCGTTCCGCGGCTCGCGAAGTCGTTCGCCAGCACGCGAGCGGAATTCAGGATGTCGAGCCCTCGGCTGAGAACGTTTCCGCGGTCGCGACCAAGGAGATGGTTGACATCTCGCTCTCCGCGTTGCGCATGGGCGCGCGCGAGGTGAATCTTGTTTGCCTGGAACGGCGCAACGAAATGCCCGCCGCACTCGAAGAAATCGAGGAAGCAGAAGAAGAGGGCATCATCATTTATCCCGGATTCGGGCCGAAGCGAATCGTGGGTAAGGACGGAAAAGTCAGCGCTCTCGAGACTCTCAAGACGAAGTGGGTCTTCGACCAGAACCGGCGTTTCAATCCCGCTTTTTATGAAGGTAGCGAGAGCCAGATCAACTGTGACACGATCATCATGGCGATCGGCCAAGCACCGCGCCTCGACTTTTTCACTCCGGAAGACAAAGTCGAACTTTCTCCGCGCGGCCTGATCGCCGTTAATCCACAAACGCTGATGACTTCCACCCCCGGAATTTTCGCCGGCGGTGATTGCGTGTTTGGACCGCGCTTGATTATCGACAGCGTTGGCGACGGCAAGCGTGCTGCTGTCGGAATTGACGAGTATCTGAGCGGCGGTAAGCATCCGGAGCCGGTTATCGAAGTCGAGCTACTCAAACGGCATGCCATGCCACTCGGGTACCTCGATCTCAACCGTCAACCGGTTCGGATGCTTCCTCTGGAGCGCCGCACCGGCGTGACCGAAGTCGAGATCGGTTACGACGCGAAGTCGGCCATAGCCGAGGCACAGCGCTGCCTGCACTGCTGGGTCAATACGGTCTTCGAAGGTGTTCCGGAAGATGGCAGCATGTGCATCCTCTGCGGCGGCTGCGTCGATGTTTGCCCGGAAAAATGTCTTGAGCTCGTTTCGCTGGATCGGATTGCCTTCGATCTGGAAACCGTCAAGCACATTAGCGAGAACCAGGAGTGCTTCGGCGTGGAGCTCGACGAAGTCGCCGCAGACGAACTCGGAATCGTGACAGGATCGGCGATGTTAAAGGATGAAACGCGCTGCATTCGCTGCGGCTTGTGTGCCATGCGTTGTCCAGTTGGCACCATCACGATGGAGTCGTACAACCTGCTTCCCGCTGAGCCGACCGGCTTGATCTCGGTCGCATCGATCGGCGCGGGATTGCAAAAGTAAATCAGATCACCACCCTGAATGTCGCCAAGCGCGCGACATTTACCGTGGGGCCCCAAGGCTTTTATGGCAGAAGAGACAAAAAAGACAGACGACGTTAGCCGCCGGCAGTTCTTCGCAAAACTCGGACTCGGTTCTCTGGGCATCGCTGCCGCCGGCACAGCGGCATTTGCTTACCAGTATCTTGAGCCCAACGTCCTGTACGAGCCGTCGCCCGTGGTCAATGCGGGCAAGCCGGATCGCTATCCGCTCGACTCAGTCACGCTCGACGTCACAACGGGTATTTACATCATTCACTCACAAGAAGGTTTCTTCTCTCTGAGCGCAGTCTGCACGCATCTCGGCTGCCTGACGGCGTGGAAGCCTGAGCAAGGCATCATCGCGTGCCCATGCCATGGCAGCAAGTTTTTCGCTTTCCAGCAAGACGGACGCAAGCCGGGAGACAAGATTGAAGGCCCCGCGCCCAAGCCGCTTCCCTGGAAACGCATCTGGCTCAATGACGACGGCGATCTACTCGTGGATCGCTCAACCGACGTGCCTCCGCTCGCGCGAGATTCCTTCGTGAGGATCTGACATGGCGAAAACTGTGGACCAATATTTTGACGATCTGCGCGAGACCCGAGTCTGGCGCTCGATCTTCCGCAGCGGCACCGGATCGAGCACGCTCAAGCGCTCGCTCGCGATCCAGCAGAACGTGTTCCTGCACCTGTTCTCGACCAAGGTGCGCACGCGCATGCTCGGTTTCAGCGCGACCTGGTATCTCGGCACCCTGACTCTCGGCACTTTCCTGTTGCTGGTCGCGACTGGAATTCCGCTCATGCTTTATTACCATCCCTCCGTTCCGCAGGCGTATGCCGACACGAAAGATCTCCAATTCGTCGTCTCTTCGGGATTGTTTCTCCGGAATCTGCACCGTTGGTCCGCGCACGCTATGGTATTTCTCGTCTTCGCCCACATGTTCAAAGTTTTTTACCGCGGAGCTTATCGAACTCCGCGCGAATTTAATTGGGTGATCGGCGTCGTCCTTCTTCTTGTCACGCTGCTGCTCAGTTACACGGGATACCTGCTGCCCTGGGATCAACTGGCCTACTGGGCGATCACGGTCGGCTCGAACATCGCCTCGGCGGTTCCGCTGATGGGAGACAAGATTCGCTTTCTTTTGCTGGGCGGCCATGCCGTGAATGCAAACGCGCTGCTGCGCTTCTATGTGTTGCACTGCATGATCCTGCCCTTGACGGCCATGTTTTTCATTGCGATTCATTTCTGGCGCATTCGCAAAGATGGGGGTCTGTATTCCCATTCCAGCGAACCGACTGTGGCGCGAGCGCAGACCGAACACGAACTATCAGACGTGCTTCCACTTCCCGCAAAAGTAGCGAGAAGTGGGGCACCCCAGTTGGGACCAAGGAGGGCGATTAACCATGGCTGATGCGAAAGACTTCGTCGCCGCCGTCGACTCCAACGCAAAGCGCTCTCCGCGCCGCATAGTTTTTGTTACCAGACGCACTTCGGCGCAGGTGAAAGCGGAAACCGAAGAGCAAGTTCAGACGTTTCCCGAAGTGCTGTTCCGCGCGGCCGTGGCAATCATGACGTTGTCAACAGTGCTCGTCTGGATCGCACTTATGTTCAACGCTCCGCTGGAAGGCCTGGCCGATCCTTCGCATACGCCCAATCCAGCAAAGGCGCCCTGGTATTTTCTCGGCCTGCAGGAGATGCTGCACTACTTTCCGCCGGTCGTCGCCGGCGTATTAGTCCCGGGACTCGTGGTGATGGCATTAGTCGTTATTCCCTACTTCAAGGTCAATATCGAAGCGGATGGGTTCTTTCTCAAAGACCGCGAGCGGCGATTGCGCGTGGTCTATCTCGTCTCGGTCGTGCTCTCGATTTTTCTCGGGTGGTTTCATGTGATCGTGGCCTTAGTTCCGACGCTCATCATGGCCGCGCTGATGCTCGTCGCATCGCAGAGTTCGCCGAGATCTTCTTCAGCCTTTCGCTGCTATCTGGCGACAAGACCGCTTTCTTACTGGATCATGACATGGTTCTTATTCGAGTTGGTCGTGCTCACCGCCGTGGGCACATTCTTCCGCGGGCCGGGCTGGTCCTGGATCTGGCCTTGGCAGGGATCATAACGACGAGGATGCGACGCTCATGAAAGCAAACTTCGGGTTGCTTTGGCAAACGCTCTTCGGCGACGGCGTTCGCGCTTTTGGCGTGGTCAGCCTGATCTTCCTCGTCTCGCTGGCCATCGCTCCGGCCAAGAATCATTTCAGCGAGTGGCGCCATTACCAGCACGGCTATCTGAAGATGATTCGCAACCGCAGCGAAGCGAACACGCTGCAGCGACATTTCAAGGGTGGAATCCAACAGATCTGGCTGCCGGATCTGGGTGTGGTCGACCGCTGCACCAGTTGCCACGTCGCGCTGAAAGAAGTCAGCCTCACTGACGTTTCCACGCAGCCGTTCCGGCCGCATCCTGTGATTCCGCACAAGCTCGATGACTTCGGCTGCACGGTTTGTCATCGTGGACAGGGCGCCGCGACCACCGTCTCCGAAGCGCACAACAGCACCCTGGCGTGGGAGCAGCCGATCCTTCCGGCAAAGTACATCGAATCTTCGTGCGGGGAATGTCACCGCAATTCGCTGATGGGCACTCCGGTTCTGAATCAAGGACGCACCATGCTCGCCCGTTATGGCTGCGTGAACTGCCACTCCGTGAAGTTGCCTGACGGTACGACGATGAAGGCAACCGACGATCCGCCGTCGCTCTCGCACATTGCCGACAAGACCACGCGCGAATGGATTTATGCCTGGTTGAAAGATCCGCAAGCTTACGCGGCGACCTCAACGATGCCGAATTTCAAGCTCAGCGACGGCGATGCTCGCGACATGTCGTCCTTTCTAATCGCCAACAGCACACCGGTTACGGGAGATTCGGTGACAGTCTCTACGAAAGTGTCCTCCGATCCGACCGCCGGCCCTAGCCTTTACGGAGAATCCTTCTGCGCTTCTTGCCACGCCGTGCAGAATGCAGCGGGAAATGTAGTCGGCGGCGACGTGGGTCCGGAACTGACGCGGATCGGCAGCAAGGTGAAACCAGAGTGGTTGCAGGGCTGGCTGAAGAATCCGCGCACATATGACCCCGGGACCGCGATGCCGCACTATCGCTTCAACGACGCTCAGGTCGCGACCCTGGCTGGATTTCTCGAGGCAAAGAGTGACTCCGACCTCCTGAGCAATGTCCATCTCGATCAGGGAACACCCGACCAGATCGCGCATGGCAAGCGCCTGGTGTCGGATTATGGTTGCGCGTCGTGCCACGAAATTGCGGGCATCAAGAAGCCGGAAAACTTTGCTCCCGAACTAAGCCGCATCGGGAGCAAGCCCATCACGCAACTGCTCTTCCTGCCCGGAATGCCGCACACGCTTCCGGATTACATCGCCGGGAAGATCAAGGAGCCGCGGGCATTTTCGCCGGGACTGAAGATGCCACAGTACACCTTCACACCGGCGCAAATTGATGCGCTCACGACCGCGCTGCTCGCGTTGAATGAACGCTCGAAGACGTTGCCGCCATCGTTTACAGTTCCAGCTGTGCCCGAGTCGGATTACCAGCCTGCCGGCAAAGCGGGCAAGCTCATGACCGATCTCGCCTGCTTCAGTTGCCATCGCATCAACGGCCACGGCGGCGACATGGCGCCTGATCTCACCTGGGAGGGCAGTTCGGTGCAACGGCAATGGCTCGTGGATTTCCTGAAAAATCCGAACACGTTGCGCCCGGCATTGATCCGGCGCATGCCGCGCTTCAACCTGACGGACGCCGAGACGAGCGAGCTCGCCGATTACATGATGACCGTTTATCAAAGTCCCGCAATCGATCGTGACTCGATGCCGCTGACCGGCTATTCGCAGGGGCAGATCGAACTCGGCAAGCAGCTCTTCTATGGAAAATATTCCTGCCAAGGCTGCCACATCGTCGACACAAAGGCTGACAAGGGCTACATCGGCCCGACGCTCACCCATGTCGGCTCGCGGCTCACCGCGGCGTGGATTTACGCGTGGATGAAAAACCCCCAGGCTCTCAGGCCAGGCACAATCGAACCCAACCGCGCCATGAGCGAGGAAGACGCTCACGCGCTCACTGCATTCCTGATCTCCCAAAAAGGAGAAAAACAGGGGGCTCGAAAGAAATGACTCGTTACTCCTGGAGCTTGCTCGCCGCGATCATCGCGGCCTCTCTCGCGACATCGTGCTCGCATAAAAATGCCGCCGCGCCATTGCCCAAGCCTACGGTATTTGGCTCTGCCATCGTGGAATCGAGCGGCGGCAAGCAGATGGCGCAGACCGGCAGCCTGTTGCCGCAGCCTGTGGTTGTGCAAGTGAACGACGATCAAAACAACGGAATCGCGGGGGCACTGGTCGAGCTCGAAGCCGCACCCGGAGTCACATTCGATCCTGCGTATGGACTGACCGACTCCAGCGGCCAATTCACTACGAACGTGTCTCTCGGGGGCATGGCAGGCCGTTATCAGCTCACCGCTTTTACCTTCGACAAATCCCATAAAAGAGTCGAGCTCACCCTCCAGGAAATCGCGCTCGGGTATCAGCAGACACTCGGCCGCCGTTTCAACGATCAGTACTGTGATCGCTGCCATAATCCCGAATCAACGGTGGAGCGCGTGTCGAACTACGACAACCTGGAGGTCAAGCCGCATCCATTCACTGAGGGCGACACGCTGAATAAAATGACCGATGCGGACCTCACTGCGATCATCACTTACGGTGGACCGGCGCTCAATAAGTCAGCCCTGATGCCGGCATGGGGAAACACCCTCAGCAAAACCGACATCCAGGCGCTGATCTCATACATCCGCGCTGTGGCCGATCCGCCCTCACGAAATAGCGAGCCTCATTATTCGAAGAATTGAAAATTTCGTACAACTCGTTACTGAAGGCTCGTTTCGATAATCGGCGGCGGTTTGTGTACCAACTGTGTGCCAGAATTTGCGGACTTTGACCGTGCGGTTGTGCCAAAATCCTTCTTTCCAGCATTGCCAACCGATACTGAAAAGACGGCGCTTGCGGGAAGCAGTGGCCCATGCCAAAAAACTACGGTGATCGGGACATAAGTACAGCACTGGGACTGGTCCCGAAGGGATAACTGCGAGTGCCCGACAGTCCGGAGTGTCGCTCCATCTGCTCACAACAAGAGCGCGTATGGGGGACCGCGGAAACGGAACTGGTTTAAGTAAGAGTTGACCGACGATCTGGGAGTCGAGGAGCATCGGTCTCCCTGTGGCCTCATCGAGGATTGACCTGCATTACTTCGGATAGGTGCCTTGTTCTAGAAATGGTTTCAATGCGAGGTCGTACCCTTTAGAATCCAGCTTTATGCTCGTGCCTTGACAATGCTTCGCAATCTCGCCTTTCTTCTCGCGGTATTCACGCTTTTAGGCTCTGCCGCTGAACCGCGGGAACCATCGAAGCAAGCACTTGCGCGTGGCGAACGCGTTGACTCCCGCTGGGCAGAAAACACTCTAAAGAACCTTTCCCTTGAAGAGAAGGTCGGGCAGCTCTTCATGATCCGCATGCGAGTAGAACTCCTGAACGGTAAGAGTCCCGGCTACTACGAGCTCCGGGATAGGATTCGCAAATATCACATCGGCGCGCTAGCCATGTCAGCGCCGCCGCAAGGCCGGGCCCGCGATATTCGACGTCGCTATGAGGTGGTTACGTTGCTCAACCAGTTGCAACAGGAGTCGAAGTTGCCGCTCCTTGTCGCTGGAGATTTTGAGCGGGGTGTCTTGCCGGCACATCTTTTCGGAACGACCGTATTTCCGCACGCGATGGCTTTTGGCGCTGCCGGGAACTTGTCTTACGCGGAGGAGTTCGGGCGCATCACGGCCCAGGAAAGCCGGGCTCTGGGCGTGCACTGGAACCTGTTTCCTGTCGCCGACGTAAATTCCAACCCGGCCAATCCCATCATCGGGACACGTGCGTTCGGCTCGAATCCGGAGCAAGTGGGCGATCTGGTGGCGGCCTACATCCGCGGCGCGCGGGCAAGCGGAATGCTGACCACGGCAAAGCACTTCCCGGGCCACGGGAATACCGCCACGGACTCACACGTAGCAGTACCGGTGGTGCATGACGACTGGGACTACCTTCATACGGTCGATCTGCCTCCGTTCCGAAAAGCGATCGGAGCCGGAGTCGATGCCGTGATGACTGCGCACGTGCGAGTGCTTGCTCTGGATCCAGACTCCCGGCGCGTGGCGACTACTTCGCCCGCAATCGTGACAGGTCTGCTGAAACAGGAACTCGGTTTCAAAGGCATCGTGGTGACGGACGCGTTGGATATGGGCGGTCTGGTTGGCCTCTATGCAAAGAATCCAGGACGCGTGGCCGTGGATGCGTTCAAGGCGGGAAGCGACGTGCTCACGGAGCCCTACAATCTGGATGCATGCTACCGAGCAATGCTGGACGCTGTGCGGACGGGCGAGATCGGGCAAGAACGGCTGGACGCATCCGTCCTCAAAATCCTGCAAGCCAAGGCTTCGCTCGGCCTCGAGAAAAATCGCTTGGTGGATGTGGCCGCGATCCCCAGGGTCGTGGGCATTCCGGAGAGTATTGCGACCGGTCAACGTATCTCCGATGCTGCCATTACTCTGGTGCGTGACAACGGCAAGGTGCTTCCGCTGAGAGACGAGCGATCCGACAAGAGACTGCGTGTCGTGTCCCAAGCCAAAGCTCAGCCTGGCCTGCTTGTGATTATTCTCTGCGACAACCGACACGCAGAGGACGGTCGCGTTCTGGAGCGTCAGATTCGGAAGCGGGCGCCAGATGCGAGGGTGGTCTATATAGATCCTCGCGTCGCCGCGGCCAAATCGGATGAAGTGTTGAGCGCAGCAGACCGTGCGCAGCAGGTAGTGGTGGCCGTCTATGTTGTCCCTTCTGCAGCGCGAACCAAGACGGTTGCACGCGGCCAGAAGAATTCCGCATCTCTGCCGGATTCGACTGCGAAGTTATTGTCCAGGATCCTTACCCTCGCCGCCGAGAAAACTGCGGTTCTCGCCATGGGAACTCCGTACCTGACGGACGACTTCCCCACGATCCAGAACTACATCTGCACATTCTCAAATGCAACCGTCTCGGAGATAAGTGCGGCTAGAGCACTTTTCGGGGAAATTCCGATCTCAGGCCATTTGCCGGTCAACATTTCTAACGCCTCGGTCCCGAAGACGAAAATTGATCACCCGACACAAGTCGCAAACGTAGCAAGGTAAGAGTTGCGGACAATTTGTCCGGAGTGCGGCCCAGTTAACTCGGATACACGAGGCCCCGAATCGCTGGAATATAATCGTGCGCACGGATGCCTCTTACTTCAGGCACAAAACTCGGGCCGTATGAGATCCAATCCCCTCTAGGTGCAGGCGGCATGGGTGAGGTGTATCGCGCCCGCGACACTCGCCTTGACCGCACTGTCGCCATCAAAATTTTGCCACTGTCAGTCTCCGGCGATTCCGATCGCCTTCTCCGCTTCCAGCACGAAGCCCGTATCCTCAGCACGCTCAACCACCCCAATGTTCTTGCCATCTTTGATGTCGGCGTGCAAGCGGGCGCTCAATACTTAGTTTCGGAGTTCCTGGAGGGGCAATCGCTGCGTGAAGTGCTGGCGGCGGGACCGCTCCCGCGTCGCGCGGTAACTGCCTATGCGCTCGAAATCGCGAAAGGACTCGCCGCTGCGCACGAAAAGGGTGTGGTGCACCGCGACCTGAAGCCCGACAACATTTTCATTACGCGCGATGATCGGGTGAAGATCCTCGATTTCGGCCTAGCAAAGCAGGCCCCGGCTCAAGCGTCCGCCCAAGGATCGCAGACCATGACGGTTGCCGCGCCGACCACGCCGGGCACAGTCATGGGGACGGTGGGATATATGTCTCCGGAACAAGTGCGGGGCGAGGCGGTTGACCACCGTTCCGACATCTTCAGCTTCGGCGCAGTGCTGTACGAGATGGCCAGCGGCAAGCGGGCCTTTCGCGGCGAGTCATCGGTCGAGACGATGAACGCCATTCTCAAAGAGAATGTGCCGGAGTTGACGACTTCCAGCGGGCAGGTGTCTCCCGGGCTCGATCGCATCGTCCATCGTTGTTTGGAGAAAAAGCCGGAGCGGAGATTTCAGTCGGCGAGTGACCTTGCGTTCGCAATTGAGGCGCTGAGCGGAACCACGTCCGTGTCGTCGGGGAGCGCGTTCGCGCAGGTTATCGAGCCAAGAGCGAAACGGCACTGGCTGCCGTGGGCTGCGGCCGCTGTGGTTGCACTCGCGCTGATCGCGGCAGCGTGGATGATGGGACGGAACTCGGCGGCAATGCCAGAGCCAAAATTCACGCGGCTGACTTATCAGCAGGGTTATCCCACAAACGCGCGCTTTGCGAAAGATGGGCAGACGATCGCTTACAGCGCGCAATGGAACAATGACCCGCTGCAGGTGTACACGGTGCGCATGGAGTTTCCGCAGTCGACCAAAATCGATCTTCCGAGCGCGGCGCTGCTGGCGCTTTCGCCGAGCGGGGATATGGAAGTAGGAATGAACCCGGTGCGGGAGTCCTGGTTCATAAGCGGGACCATGGGACAGGTGTCGATGGCAGGAGGTACGCCCCGCGCACAACAAAAGGAAGTCATCGCCGCAGACTATGCTCCCGACGGCAAAACGCTGGCGATTGTGCGCCGCGCTGATCGGAAGACTCAATTGGAGTACCCCGAAGGAAAGGTTCTTTATACTGGCGCCGGCTACTTCGATTATGTGCGGGTGTCGGGTTCGGGCAAGCAGGTGGCATTTGTCGAACATCCGGTATACGGCGACGACCGCGGATGGGTGTCGGTGGTGGACGAGAATGGCAAGCGCACGCAGCTGACGAAGGAGTTTGCAACCCTGCAAGGATTGGCATGGGCGCGAGGGGATTCGGAAATCTGGTTTACGGCGGGGAATTCGACAACAACGCGAGGTGTGTATGGCGTAAACCTCTCAGGAAAGCAGCGTTTGATTCTCACCGCGCCTCAAGGTTTGCGTCTGCTCGATATTGCGGCGGATGGCCGCTTGCTTCTCAGCGTTGAACGGCAACTGACGGAGATCACTGCCGTCGACCCGGCCAGCGGTAAGGAACTGCACGACCTGCAATGGTTCGACGGTTCCGGCGTGAGCGACATTTTGCCGGATGGGAAAGCGATTGCATTCCTGGAGTGGGGAGGGCCAGCCGGGCCACTTTATCTGCAGGTTTATCGGAAGCTGGATGGGTCTGCTCCCGTGGCGTTGGGGAACGGGTCGGGGCCGAGATTCTCGCCCGACGGGAATTTCGTTGCAGGAGTGCTGCTGACGAGACCGCCGCAGGTGGTGGTGAATCCGGTGGGCGCGGGAGAAAGCCGCCGCTTATCCGCAGGGGAGATTGCGTCTTTGACGAGTGTCGAATGGTTTCCCAATGGCAAGCGTTTGTTGATGACTGGGGCAGCCGAGGGGCAGGCGCTGCACACTTACGAGATGGATCTGGATGGAGGAAAACCCCAGACGGTAGGGCCGCCCGACTTCTTGGGCGCCGCCGTGTCTCCGGATGGGAAGCGAATCGCCGGCCAGCACGGCGACGGGATTGCGATATTTGATCTGGAGACGCAGAAGCTGCAAGAAGTTCTGGGTGTTAGCCCGGGGGAGCGTTTGCACAATTGGACGGAAGACGGAAAGGCCTTGATAGTGGTGTCGTCGAACCCGCGGGAGGCGCAAATCTATCGAGTGGAAGTGGACACTGGGAAGCGCAAATTGCTCGAGACCATTGAACCGCGTGACACAGCCGGTTCGATGATCTCTTTGCGGGTGGTCTATGCAGAGCGAAGCAAAACGTACGCTTACACCACGACGCAAGTTTTGGGAATACTGTACGTGGCGGAGGGAGTGAAGTAAGTTCCGACTGATTGCCGACAATCCGACCGGACTGGCCCGCTTAATATCCACAGCGGTGCTGATTTCGGGTGTAGAAACCAGCTCGGCTGTCGTGCACCCTCTCTTCCTCTCTGTGCGGCTAAGAAGCCTTGAGATCCAGAGTAAGTAATCAAACGTCTTGTGCCTAGAATCACACTGATCTGTGACTACTATCACAGACATGCTGCCACGCTTCGACGCAATATCTGCCATCTTTTCAGCACGTGGGTTCATTCAAGAACTTAAATCAAAGTTCGTCTGAGGGAGAGATTGCGTTATGAAAGCTCACTACAGAGTTGCGGCTGTGTCACTTGCGTTGCTGGTGGCAGCCGCGGGTTTGTTTCGGTTGACGCCGGCTGTGGGGGCGGCGGCGACCGGAAAGATCGCCGGGACCGTTAAGTTAGATGGCCAAGCTCCTCACCAGAAGCCGATCGATATGTCGAAGGACCCTTCCTGCGCCCAAACTCACACTGGGCCGTCACCAGCCGGCGAGAACGTTGTCGTCGGAGCGAACGGCGCTCTGGCGAATGTTGTGGTTTACATTTCCCAAGGCTTGAGCGCTCCAATCCCGGTGGCCTCCCAGCCGGTAACCTTCGCGCAGAAGGGCTGCCAATATGTTCCACATGTTGTGGCTGTGAATCCGGGCCAGCACCTGTCGATTGTGAACGACGACAAGACCATGCACAATATTCACCCCGACCCAAAGCCAGGGGGTGGCAACACCGCATTTAACAAGTCTCAGATTGTCGGTGCACCAGCAATCGACGTGACCTGGTCCGCGGAAGAAATGATTCCCGTAAAGTGCAATGTCCATCCCTGGATGCATGCCTTTATCGCGGTTGTGAAGGGGCCAAACGGGGTCAGCGATGGTAACGGTGCTTTCACACTCGAAAATGTACCTCCGGGAACATACACGCTGACGGCGTGGCACGAAACGTACGGAACTCAAACGCAAAAGGTGACGGTTGCGGAAGGAAAACCCGCCACTGCGGATTTCACATTCAAAGCAAAGTAGGAGTTATCGTCTGAAGGCTTGGTAGGGCCGCAGGGCTAGGCTGCGGCCCGGCAAATCTGGCTGGCGTGGGGACGCCAGCAACGGGGTGCAAACCATGGTAGGGAGATTCTTTGCTGTCGTGGTCCTCCTTGTTACGCTGATCACCGCCTATTGCGTGATTACGCACGTCTGGTGGATGCCGGTCGACATTTCCGTTCACGGTCCGAAGATCGATCAACAGATCGAAGAAACCATTGTGGTCGCCGGCCTTCTGTTCATTGCCGGACAGATTGTGCTCGCGACGTTCGTGGCTCTTTACGGCGGCGCTAGGGCCAAGGTGAAACAAATCCGCGGCGGGGCCAAGCCGCTGATCATTTTCGCTTTTCTGCTGGTCGGCACCGAGGTGCTGGCGCTTTCGTTCGTTGGTTCCAAGGCTTGGGGGGCCGTCTACTTCACGCCGCCTGATCCCGGCTCTATGCAGATCGATGTACAGGCTGGGCAGTTTGCCTACTACTTCCGCTATCCCGGGCCGGATGGCAAGTTTGGCGACCTTCATCCGGAACTCATTAATGAGGGTAGCCAGAACTACTTCGGCATCGACCCTGAGCACGATCCTGCCGCCAAGGACGATATCGTTACGGCCGAGATCGCGATTCCTGTGAACAAGCCTATTCTGCTGACGCTGCATTCCAAAGACGTGGGGCACTCATTTTATGTGCGGGAATTGCGCGTCCAACAAGACTTCGTTCCTGGACTGGTGATTCCGATCCACTTCACCGCCACCCAGACGGGGCGATTCGAGATCGTGTGCACGCAGCTCTGCGGCCTGGGGCACTACAACATGAAGGCCTATTTGTCTGTGCTATCGCAGGCGGATTTCGACGATTGGCTTAAGAAGCAGGCGGCAATGCAGTGAAGGCAAAACGTCCGCCCTTCTGAGGCGGACGACCAATTCTCCCGGGGTGAGATTTATGGCAGAGACGCAAGTTCATGCGGCACATCACGCTCCGCCGCAGGGCTTTATTCGCAAGTACATCTTCAGCATCGATCACAAAGTGATCGGGATTCAGTATCTGACGCTGGCGGTCGTTTCAGCGTTCATCGGAATGGCGCTTTCATGGGCAATGCGCATTCATCTCGCGTACCCGGATGCACGCATTCCGCTGCTGGGTTGGCTTTCCCCGAACGGTGCACCTGGCGGCCTGATGACTCCGGAATACTACCTGTCGCTGATGACCATGCACGGCACGATCATGGCGTTCTTCGTGCTAACGACCGCGCCGTTTGCCGGCTTTGGCAATTTCATGCTGCCGATTCAGGTGGGTGCGGCCGACATGGCGTTCCCTCGGCTGAATATGTCCTCATTCTGGGTCACTTTCCTCGGTTTCGTGCTGGCTGCTTCCAGCTTCTTCATTCCCGACGGCCCACCGATTTCGGGCTGGACCGCTTATGCCCCGCTGAGTGCCGTCGGCTCGGTTGCTGGCCCCGGTCAGGGAATGGGGCAGACCTTATGGGTGCTTGCGGTCGCATGTTTCTGCGTCGCATCGCTGCTCGGCGCAATAAACTTCATCGTGACTACGCTGGATCTGCGCACCAAGGGACTTACTCTGTCGCGGCTTCCCCTCTCCACGTGGGCATGGTTTATTGACGCTTGGGTCAGTCTCCTGGCCTTCGCCGTACTGCTGCCATGCGGCCTGCTGCTGGCGCTGGATCGGCTGGGAGGAACGAGTTTCTTCATTCCGGGAGGACTCGTCTTCAACGATCAACTCCAGCCGCACTCCGGCGGATCACCTCTGCTGTTCCAGCACCTGTTTTGGTTCTTCGGACACCCCGAGGTGTACATCATTATTCTGCCGGCCTTCGGAATTGTCTCTCATATCTTCCCGACCTTCATCCGCAAGCCCTTGGTTGGCGGGTGGAAGGTAATCACGTTTGCCGAAATCGCGGTGGGCACACTCAGCTTCGTGGTTTGGGGGCATCACATGTTCGTGAGCGGCATGAGCCCGTTCATGTCGATGGTGTTCTCGGTACCGACGCTATTCATTACCATCCCGTCGGTGATTGCGGTGCTGGTCTGGGTCTTTTCGCTGTACGGGGCACAAATCCACTTCGATACTCCGATGCTGTACAGCCTCGGCTTCGTGTCGCTCTTCATCACAGGCGGAATTGGTGGTTTCTTCCTGGCACAGCCTTCCACCGACTCGTACTTGCACGCGACTTCGTTCGTCGTGGGCCACTTCCACTTCACCATGGGATTGTCGGCAGTGTTCGCCACCTTTGCTGGCTTCTATTATTGGTACCCCAAAATGTTCGGGCGCATGATGAACGAGACCTTGGGCAAGATTCATTTCTGGCTCAGCTTCGTCGGCGTGTATTGCGTGTTTATTACCATGCACCTGACGGGGTTTGCCGGTGCGGTCCGCAGGTACTCGGCGTTTGTGGATGATTTCATGGTACCGCTGATGCCGGCGCAGAGATTCATGACGATCTGCGCGCTCCTGTTGGGAGCCGCTCAGTTCATCTTCCTGTTTAACGCGATCTGGAGCCGCTTCAAGGGACCGAAAGCGTCGGATAATCCGTGGGGAGCGACAACTCTGGAATGGGACACGACCTCACCGCCTCCATTCGATAACTTTGGCGGGCGGCAACTCGTGGTTCAGCACGGGCCGATGGAGTATGACGGCGAAGCCAGCTTGATGCAGACCGACCCGGCCCCGTCCATAGCCGGAACCTAATCGAAGCCAAGGTTTCATTGGTCAGTCCGACACGACTGCAACTGAAAGGAGATCCCGTGAGCCAATCCGAACTGATCATTGCCGCAGAACAAGCGGTGGCCGGACACCACGGCGTCGAAATGGAGGCGTCTCCCTACGGCATCGACAAGAAGAAGTTGGGGATGTGGATCTTCATCGTCTCCGATGCTTGCACCTTCGGTGCTTTTCTGTTTGCCTACGGCTACATGCGAATCGGAGCGCCAGTTTGGGGCACGCCCTTTGGGATCTCCTCGATTATCAACGGAATGGCGATGACAGCTGTGCTGCTTTCGAGCAGCCTGACCATGCTGGCTGCGGTGAGAGCGTCACAGTCCGATGACAAATCCTCCGCCAACAGATGGCTGGGCGCGACCATGCTGCTGGGAGCCATCTTTGCTGCCCTTCACCTTCGCGAATGGTTCAACCTGATCGGCGGGGGTTGGCGGCTGTTCGTCAATCCGACGGGAGGTGCAGCGCAGTTTGGCGCCTGCTTCTTCAGCATCACGGGCCTGCACATGACCCACGTCGTCAGCGGCGTCATTGCCCTGGGGTTCGTCATGCGGGGCTACAACCAGGACCGCTACGATCAAAGCCACGTCGAGACCGCAGGCCTGTACTGGCACTTTGTGGACCTGGTGTGGATGTTCGTTTTCCCGCTGATGTATCTGATGAACGCTCATTAAGGCCGAATCGAAGTCGGAGGAATGAACAACATGTCGTCGAATCGCGAACTGACGATGAGTTCATACGTGGGAATTGGGGTTGGCCTGATGGCCATCGTAGTAGTTGAGGTGATTCTCACCTATCAACACATGCCGCCGCGCAATCTGCTGTTTGCATTGCTCTGCCTGTCGTCCCTGGAGGCCTACATTGGCGTGATGTACCTGATGCACGTCAAATACGAGAAGCCGATTCTGTTCTGGACGGTTTTCCCGGCAACGCTGTTTGTATTGATTTTTCTCTGTTACCTGTTTCCGGACGCGTTCCGCATGTTTAACATGCGTCTGCTGAAGTGACGGCCGGAAAACTGGGAACGTCAGGAGTCTGAAGTCATGGCAACTACAATTTATGAACCGCCGCAAGTTGACCCCCGCCTGCCGGATTATTCAGGGAACGGGAGTGGGCACAATCTAGCTCCGGCTGGCGGAGACTTGCGTGCGGTTCAAGATCGCCCACTTCAGCCCGCACAGACTGGCATGTGGGTAGCATTGGCGGCCATCACGATGTCGTTTGCTGCGCTGACCAGTGCGCTGGTCGTCCGCCAGGGAACAGCGCCTGACTGGCGGCACATGACGCTGCCAAACGTTCTTTATTTGAACACCGTGGTACTCGGTGTTAGCAGCATCACGCTGGAGTTCGCTCGACGCCGGATTGCGGCCTATGCGCATGGCATCGAAACTCAGATCGCAGTCCCCATGCGCTGGCTTGTGGCGACGCTTGGGCTCGGATTGTTCTTCGTGGCCGGTCAGTATGCGGCCTGGCTGCAACTGCGGGCCACTGGACTTTATCTTTCTAGCAATCCAAACAGTTCGTTCTTCTACCTACTCACCGGCCTGCACGCCATTCACGTGTTGGGTGGACTGCTGGGGTTGGTTTACGTCATCAACAAGCTACGGCACATGGTTCTGCGACGCAGCACATTTTCAGCTGCAGCGCAGTACTGGCATTTCATGGGTTTGCTCTGGATGTACCTGCTCTTGCTGCTCTGGAGCAAGCTCTAAGGACTAGGGGAATATTCGGTGCGAAACTCGAGAATACGGAAGTCGCTGTTTGCGGTCGCGATTGCGCTGGCCGTATTTACCTGCGTCGCCTTTCCTTCATTGGCGTTTTCGCAAGGCTGCTCGCTCTGCTACACGCAAGTAGCAAACTCCGGTGCACGGATGGTCCGGGCACTGCGCAGCGGAATCGTGATCCTGATTATTCCGCCGCTCTCGATGTGCGTGGGGATGATGGTAGCGGCTTATCGCAAGCGCAACCAATTCCATCAAGCTGATCGCAGCCTTGAACCGGGTTCTGACTGGTAATGCAGACGACGGCCAAGCACGACGCTCGATCCCGCGTGCGCGATTACTTTGCGCTCACCAAGCCTGAGGTGAACCTGCTGGTTCTCATGACGACGGCCGCTGGTTACTACCTCGCTTCTCGCGGGCCGATCCGCTTCACAGGTCTGGCAAACACGTTGCTGGGAACCCTATTGGTCGCCAGTGGAACGGCGACGCTGAATCAGTGGATCGAGCGTGTATGGGACGGCCGGATGCGCCGCACGGCAAACCGGCCTCTGCCTTCCGGACGGCTGGATGCTCGCGAGGCATTCGTCTTCGGCATGCTGCAGAGTATTGTGGGCGGCCTGTACCTGCTGTTAGCGGTGAATGTTCTCGTTGCTGCACTCGCGGTCTCTACATTGCTCTCGTACTTACTCGTTTATACACCCCTCAAGCGCAAGACGGCGCTGTGTACCGCGCTGGGTGCGATCCCGGGCGCGATGCCAGCTTTGATCGGATGCGCAGGGGCTGGCTCAGCCATCGATGGTCGTGCTTGGTTCCTTTTTGTCTTTCTGTTTCTATGGCAATTTCCGCATTTTCTGGCCATCGCTTTAATGTATCGAGAAGACTATGCGCGGGCAGGCTACAGAATGCTGCCGAGTTTCGATACCGATGGGCGCTTTACGCGAGCTGAGATCGTTGCGACTTCCACGATACTCGTCGTCATTACGTCGTTGCATGCATCCCATGCGGGTGTGGCTCCTCTAATCGCGGTTGCTGTCGCAGGAGCATTCCTTCTTTATCCCGCGACGACTCTCGTCAAGAATGTCTCGCGCGCCGCTGCTAGCCGCGTTCTTCATACATCTGTCATCTATTTGCCAGTCATTCTTCTTGTCGCGACAGCCTACGATAAATCGCGCTGACGCGTCGGACTGCCAACGTCGCATAATCGCTCAACAAATTCTCACCGGGGTAGTTCAGTTTCACACCAGCTTCTCTTTTTCTTGAGCAGCAAAATGGAATTTCAGTTCTACGTAACTCCGATCAGCCTGCGCAGAGTGCCTTGTGAAGCCCCCCAGTGAACTCGCCTGAGACAATCTTTCCAGGTTCCGGTTCCGTAAGAGCGTCTAACAAAACCTCCACCCACGCAGCTTGAGTACCTGAGTACCCTCACTGCAGCTTCGCGTACTCCGCTTTGGCTTGCTTCAGGATGGGGATGTCGGGATCGGCATCTTTCCAGAGGGTGAGGAAATCCTGATAGGCGGCTTTCGCTTTGGCCGTGTCGGCCTGCATGGCATAGGATCGACCTAGTTGCAGGTGAGATAGTGCGCCGATGGGATCGCTGGAAACAATTCCGCGGTGATCGAGAATCTTCTGAAATTCCGTGGCGGCCTCGGCACCCTGGTGTAAGGCCAGACAGGCCTCGCCGCGAGCGTATACCGGATAGAGATTCCCGAAGAAGCTAGACCAACTGCCCGGAATGGCGAGATCATAGGGAACGGCGATTTGCAGGACTTCGATAGCGCCAGTAGGCTCGCCGGAGCGAAGAGCGAAAAGTGCACGAAGCACTGGCAGGTAAGTGAATCGGACTAACGTATCCTCGGGGAAGCGCTTTTCGAGATCATTCGCGAGTGTTTGAGAACGGGAAGAGTCACCCGAGAGGGTGAGTGCGAAAGCCGCGCCATACTCCACATCCCGGCCCTTGGAAAGATCCATTGCTGCCATCGCGCTTCGCCTAGCCTCGGGCACATTACCGAAAAACGCTTCCCGCACTGCTTCTCCAGCTTCGTACATGGCAACCCGTTCTCGCTGATCCGCCTGCCGGGCCAAGTCCATCGCACGACGTGACATCCTTCTTGCGTCTCGTAAACGGCCAGAATAGGCCTGGACAGAAGCCTCCTCGTCGGAGACCCAGTCTTCCGCTCCGGGTTTCTCCTGACTCAGTGCTGCGGCCCGTTTCATTCCTGCCTGGTCACCTTGCAAGAAGGACATGTAGTATCGCAGGACCAAAAGCTCAGGGATCTCCAGTTTGCGCTCGGAAGCTCGCTGAAGCGTTTTCTCGGCTTCCTCCGGGTGGTCAAGGAAAACATAGGCCCATGCAAGATTGACGTACCCAGGGGTGAAGTCCGGATCAAGCCCGATAGCTTTTTGGCTTTCTTCGATCGACTCTTCATACTTACCCACTTCTTGCGAAATCCACGACAAGAATCCGTGGGGCACTCGATCACGAGGATAAGTTTGGGCCCACAACTCACCGGTCTCTTGAGCCTTTTCCAGGTTCCCCGTCACCTGTAGATCGTAAGAAAGCACGATAAAAAACCGCTCCCGATCGCTGGCGCGATTCTGCAACTCATATGCTTTGCTGGTGCTCTCTGCTGAGAGGACAGGCTCCCAAATATCGCCGTACACGCGCCCCAGGAAGGCATGTGCCATCGCGAAATTGGGGTCGATGCGGATAGCGCGCTGGAGAACGGGCACGGCGGCAGCGGGGCCTGTTGAGAAAGCGACCTTCCAGGCTTCGCTGTAGGCTTTCAAGGCCTCAAGCGAAGACGTAGTGGCTTCCTGGAGGGGAGTGTCGTGCTTTTCAACCGCGGATAGCGATTCGCCGATGCGGGCTCTGAATTTGCTGGCAATTTGACTTAAGGCATTCAATACGTCTTCTTTTCGTGTCGCTTGCACTTGCTCTTCATCGAGGACCTCTCCCGTGCGGCAATTCTTTGCCCGTAGTCCCAGTACATACTGGCTCCCGAGACTTGCAATCGAACCTTCCAGGACGGCGGCGCTCCCGGTTCTTTCGCAGACTTCCCGAGCCGTGTCGGGCGTAAGTGGCGCATCCACCGGTCGGCCCATCAACTTTAGCGTCTGATGGATGCGATCGTCGGAGACGAGGCTCAGGAAGGGCGACTGCTCAAGTTGCACTGCCATGCCCTGCCGCAGCGTCCCCTCAAAAACCAGGTCGCCAGTCGAATTGTCAAAATCGGCAAGCACAACTGTGTCCTTTTCAGTGAGCGCTGTCGTGCGGTGCAGGAAAAACCGCGTTGTGCCGGCGGCGACGACAAGCAGGAGGATCCCAGCTGCTGCGATCCATCCCCAAGGTTTTGTTTCCGCGACCTGCACCTGCACTTTGGAATGGTTTGCCGCGACAATGCTGAGTTCGTGCTCCGGCACCAAGTGCACACTCTCGGCGAGACGATAGCCTCGACCCGGCACAGTAAGGATGTACTGGTGATCCTGGGGGCTCTCGCCCAGCGCCTTTCGCAGCATGAAGATGTTGCGACTGAGGTTGGCCTCCTCCACAAAAGTGTCCGGCCAAACCGCTTTCATTAAGTCATCTTTGGTGACAACCTCTTTGTTGTGGCGGACCAGAACCAGGAGGATCTGAAAGGTCTTTGGCGTCAGCGGGATAGGGTCGCCGCCACGCAGCAGAGTCTCCTTTTCAGGATCGACGCGAAAAGGGCCGAATTCATAGAGTTCTTTAGCTCTCTGGCCTTCGCTCGCGGACATTGGGAGCACCACACCCCCACGCTAGAGGACCGCATTTTAGCACGATTCCCACTCTGAGCCGGCTCCGTCGCTGCTCACCTAGTTCCTCCGAAGTGCCCTGTTTTCCGGCTGTTATCCCCTGCGAGAAATTATCAGAAGTTTTCAGAACGTTTGTAAGGACTTTTTCACCGCCTCTCGGGCAAGGTGCACTCGTTTCAGCACGCGGCCGGTTTCAGAAAGCAGGTTCTTATGGCGAAGCAGACGAAGATCACGATCGAAACCGACTCTTTGCTCATTCTGCAGGGCCGGAATTCGAGACGGGCCTGGTGTTCGCTATGCGAGGCCGAAGGGGAAATGATCGCGCTGGAAAACGCGGGAGTCATCTCGAACCTGGACCGGCCTGCATTGGAGGAATGGCTCAACTCGGGCAATCTCCATCGGTCGCAGGCAGCCGATGGCTCGGTACTGATTTGCCTGAATTCACTACTGGCTCGCGTGCAGAACACAAAAATCAGCTAACCGCTACGGTTGAAATACACAGAATAAGGAGACGATATGAAATCGAGACTGCTGCTTAGCATTTCATCTTTGAGCTTGCTGACTCTCCTGGCAATACCGCTTCGGGTTGTCGCGCAGGAAGAGCAACAACAGCAAACAGAGCGCCCTCGGCGCTACACCGTCACCGATCTCGGCCCGGCGGGCAACCCGTTTAGCCAGGCGACCTTCGTGAACAATCCCGGCTTGGTAACCGGTCTGGACACCGCCGCTGACGGCACGCAGCACGCCGTCCTCTGGTACGAGGGGTTGTTCACCGACATCAGCCAACCTGGGATTGGCGGGCCGAACAGTCAGGCTGGCAGCGCGAATGCGTTCGGTCAGGTCATCGGTCAGGCCGAAACCTCCAATCCGGATCCAAACAATGAAAACTTCTGCGGCTACGGTACCGGTCTCCAATGTCTGGCGTTTCTTTGGGAAAACGGCGTGATGAGTCCGCTCCCGACGCTGGGAGGCACCAGCGCCTCTTGGGGCCAAATCAACAATCGGGGCGAAATAGCCGGTTATGCGGAGGAGGACACAGTGGATCCGGACTGCCCCGGCATGGTGGCCGTCAATGGACTCGGACCTCAAGTTCTTTATTTCGAGCCTGTGATCTGGGGGCCACAGCCCGGTGAGATTCGCGAACTCCATCCGCTCAAAGGCGATTCGGTCGGAGTAGCCCTCTCGATCAACGATGAGAGCCAAGCCGTAGGGATGTCGGGAACATGCGCGAACACGGTGCTTCCCGGACCCGCAGCCTCGGCGCACGCCGTGCTGTGGGAAAAAGATGGCACCGTTCGTGACCTCGGCAACCTCGGGGGCACGGTAAATCCTCAAGTGTTGGGGGACGGCAATGCCGCGTTCCTGATCAACAACCACGGTCAGGTGGCCGGCGTCTCGGCTCTGCCCGAAGTCAAGAGTGCCGAATGCCCGGGAGATCCGCAGAATTCAAGCTGTTTTCCTTTTCATCCCTTTCTTTGGACCCGTGAAACAGGTATGCAGGACCTTGGAGTGCTTCCCGGCGACTTTGTTGGCGCCGGCCTCGGCATGAACAACAAGGGCGAGGTGGTTGGCCCCTCGATCAGCGCACCCGGTCTGGCGGCTGGAACCCCCCGCGTTTTTCTGTGGCGGGATGGAGTGATGCACGATCTCAACTCCCTCATTCCGCCAGATTCGCCGTTGTATCTCCTGATTGCCTATGCGATCAATGATTCCGGAGAAATTGCGGGCTTTGGTGTGGAGACGAGCACCGGCGACATTCATGCTTTCCTGGCGACGCCATGCGACCGCTATCACCTTGACTCAGACTGGTGCAAGGATGACGCAGACGGTGCAGCCTCCGAGGCAGACAGGACCGGCGGGAGACCGACTGTATTCCTTTCGGAAAGTGCGCGCAAGCTGCTTCAGCAGCACGTACCATAAGTTGAGAAATGAAGAAATATAAACCACGACCATGAGAGCAGGGAACATCCCTGCTCCCTTTCTTCTGTCTCTCCGCGCCAGGCCTTGGGGCAACTTGCGGGCAGCAAACCTGCAGAGTGTCATCTCCTCGGCTTTGTAGATGATGCTCATACCGCCGCCAAATTTCTCGGCGGTGCGGTTAATCCGAGATGGGGTGGCTGATCAAGGAACAAAGCCGACCCTGTGCACGACTATGCTAGGCCGCCAGACTGCAGCGATTCAACGGAGCTCAGGCCAGTCAAGCGTTAGCCCGCCACCCAACCAACTCGAAGGAAGCGCCAGCAGATTAGTGCGCACCCCAAGGACAAGAATGCCTCATGGATGTCAGCCCGCTTTTCGTAGCGAACGCGCAGGCGCCGGAACTGATTCAGCCAAGCGAAGGTCCGCTCGACTACCCATCGCGATTGCCCCAGCCCACTGCCATGCTCGGTGTTGCGCTTGGCGAGCCAAGGCACAATGTGCCGTCCACGCAGACCTTGCCGGATCGAATCAGCGTCATAACCACGGTCGCCCAATACGGAGTTAGGACGATGCCGTGGGCGTCCGCGCTCTCCTTGCAACCTTGGGATGGCGTCAATCAGCGCAAGGGCTTGCTGCGAGTGGTTACGATTGGCCCCAATGAGTTGAATGGCCAGCGGAACTCCCCGTCCGTCGCAGATCAGATGACGTTTGCTGCCCAGCTTGGCCCGGTCGGTTGGATTCGGTCCCGTCTGCAGCCCCCAAAAACTGCCCGGATCGTACTGCCGTCCACGATGGTCCGCGACCAATCAATCTCTCCGCAGCGCGCCAGCCAGTCCAGCAACGAGAAGTGGATCAGTTGCCAGATTCCTGACTCTTGCCAGTCACGTAACCGCCGCCAGCAGGTCATGCCCGAACCGCAGCCCAGTTCCTGTGGCAGCATCTCCCAAGGAATTCCGCTACGCAGAACGAACAGAATTCCAGTGAGACAAGCATGGTCCCGCAAGCGGGGTCTGCCTCCTTTGGGTCTACGCGGTGAGGGCGGCAATAGCGGTTGAATCAGATTCCACAAAGCGTCGGGAAGCAACGGAGTGCTCATGGATTGAGCATCCTAGCACTAATGAGAACAGCTTTCCCATCCTGCGATTGGTAAGGACGGGGTTTTGTTAGGCTGTCTAAAGATTACATTTGCCGATTTCTAGTTCGTAAGGGAAGCCCGTCCTGGCTGTGAGCGTAAGCGCTTGATTTCAACTCTTATCGTGCCCCGTTATAATCACGCCCATGGCGAGCGACACGTTTCTCTCGTGGGCGAACCGGACCGTGCTGCGTCCGGGCCGCGAAGATCCCTACCTGTCAATCCAGGACATCGTCGTTTTCGTCCGCGATCTGGACGTGAGTAAGCGGTTCTACTTGCAACAATTGGGCTTCGAACTTATCGCAGAACAACGCCTTCCCACTGGCGAACGCTGGATCGAAGTGGCGCCTCCCGATGGCAGCGCGAATCTCGCACTAGTTGAGCCAAAGCCCGAAAGCCCCGAGTACAAGCTGATCGGCGGCTACCGCTGGGTTCTTTTTATGACCGAAGATGTCCACGCCAAGTACAAAGAATGGACCGAACGAGGCGTTCGTTTCTTGTCTGAGCCGGAGACGCCGGGGTGGGGCGGCACCTATGCGCGCTTCGAGGATCCAGACGGGAATGCGTTTGGCCTGGAAGGGTTCGACGAAGTAAGGCGAAGATTGGAATTGCGTCGGCAGGAACACGCTGAAAAGCTCGAAGCCGAACGCCGCACCGCTCAGGAACTGGAAATCGCCCGGCAGGTGCAGGCGCGGTTGTTCCCGCAGATTCAACCGGAGCTGCAGACCGTGGAGTACGCAGGCGTCTGCCTGCAGGCGCGGCAAGTGGGAGGAGATTATTTCGACTTCCTCAATCTCGGGCCGCAGCGGCTGGGGCTGATCATCGGCGACGTGTCCGGCAAGGGGATCGCCGCCGCTCTGCTGATGGCGAATCTGCAGGCCAGCCTGCGGAGCCAGTCGGCACTGGCCTTCGATCAGCCCGAGGCATTGCTCCGGTCTGTGAACCGCCTCTTCTATGACAATACCGGCGACAGTGCCTACGCCTCGCTTTTCTTTGCCGAGTACGACGAGGTGGCTCGGCGACTGCGCTACGTCAATTGCGGCCATTTGTCAGGTCTCTTGGTACGAAGCGACGGCAAGGTGGATCGGCTCGAGTCCACCAGCACGCTGCTCGGCCTGTTCAGAGAGTGGAATTGCTCGATGCGGGAGCAGGAACTTTCTCCCGGGGACGTGCTTGCACTCTACACTGACGGGATCACCGAAGCCAGTAACGAGCGAGGCGAGGAATTTGGCGAGCGTTGCCTGGTTGAATCGCTTCAGCAACATCGGGACCTGCCGTGCCAGGCTTTGCTGGCTGCAATCGTGGACGGTGTTCGGCGATTCAGTTTTCAGGAACAACACGACGACATCACCGCGATCGTCGCGAAGTTCAAGGCTACTCGCTGACGTGTCGTCATGTGGATTGAAGATCCTCTGACCTCTTTCCATGGCTCCGCGATAACGGCCCGATGGCGCAAGATCGCCACTACGCTCATCCGGCCGGTACCGCCGAAGGCTAGAAGGACTGCGAGAACCGAGTCTCTAGGAACTCGCCCAGCTTTGCTGTCGCCTTGAAATGAGGATGGTTTCTAGCTCTTTGAATGCCGAGGTGGAGGCATTGGAGAGACTCCAAATCGTTCGCGACCGGAACTCCTCGTACTTCGGCTCAAAATACAAATCGTGCACTGTGCGGGCAAGGTGTTTCGGAGCTTCCAACTTGCCCTCCACGAAGTCTTCGTAGATGACCACCTTTGCGGTGACATCGCGCCATGTCGACTTCCCGGTACTAATCTCCTCGATGAGTGGATTGGCGATTTACCACTCGTCGCGAAAGGCGCCAGAGAGTCAACTGCAAAAGATCAATTCCCGCGGATCGCGCTCCTGCGCAGTTTGCAGCACGCACTTTCATCGTCAGGTGAATGAGTCAGGGTTGAGAAATCAGGAATCGCGAAATTCACACTTGACATCGATAGATAATCCACTACCATATGGTTGTGGATAGCCTGGGCACAACATTTGCGGCTTTGTCTGATCCAACCCGTCGGGCGATGATCGAGCGGCTCTCCCGTGGGCCTGCCTCTGTGCACGGCTTGACGGAACCGTTTGCACTCTCGCAGCAGATGATTTCGAAACATATTGCCTACCTGGTGCGAGCGCGGATTGTGATCAAGACGAAGCGTGGACGAGAGAGTATTTGCACGCTTAGGCCAGAGGCTATAAAGACAGTCAGCGACTGGGCGATTAGTTATCGCCAATTCTGGGAAGAGAGTTTCGACAAGCTGGATGCAGTTGTGGCTCAAATGAAAAAAGCGGAGGTTCGACATGACAAAAAGCACGGTGAATGAGATCGAGCGGATGGTTGTGACACGAGTTTTTGATGCCCCACGCGAATTGGTTTGGAAGGCGTGGACAGACCCGAAATATGTGATGCAGTGGTGGGGGCCGAAGGGTTTTACTGCGCCTGTTTGCAAGATGGATTTTCGCGTTGGGGGAAAATTCCTCTGCTGCATGAGATCTCCAGATGGGCAGGAGTTCTGGAATGCGGTTGAATACCACGAGATTGTTCCGCACGAGAAGATCGTTTCCTTGATGTACTTTTCGGACTCGAAGGGAAACAAGATTGATCCTGCGCAGCTAGGAATAGAACATGAGGCCATAGAGGGTGCGTACGACGTGACCATCTTTGAGGATCTAGGAAACGGCCGGACGAAACTCACCTTCATTGGAAATGAACCCATGGAGAGCGCGAAAAATAGCGGTCAATTAGAGGGCTGGAACCAGATACTCGATAAACTTGCTGCAGTTGTTGCGGGGCTGACGCAGGCGAAATAAGAAGCTGAAGTCTGGATGACCGTCAAGCGCGAGATGGTGAACGCAAAGCAAACGCAGGTCCATCCCGGCAACCCAGCCGGGGTGGCTGCGGAGGCTGATCGACGTGAGGGGAATCCTGTGGATCGGTGGTCGCCATATTTTTTTAGCATCCTGACAAGAGCGGATTCGGCAGTTGAGATAAATAATCTCGACGACTTGTCGAATTCCGGTGCGGCCATTCGACTATATGGTGAAGGCCAGGCAATCGGTCCGCCCGGCGCCGCC
>JASHQK010000508.1 GCA_030039195.1 Candidatus Sulfotelmatobacter sp. | reverse complement strand
CGGAAGAGATTCGGCAGCGGCTGCCGGAAGAAATCCGGACGAAGATCACGGGGACGTAGAGGGTCGGCGCCGGTGCCGTCCGCTGAAGCGGACCCGGTTCCTTTCTCTGTTTACTTCCCCGGCACTTCCGTGCCGGGCTTTCCTATCCCGCTACGCGGCTGCTGTCTGGGTTCACAGGGTCATTTGCGTGGAGAGATCGGGCGGACAAGAGTGTCCCGCCCCACCCGAACAAAAATCAAAATCCCCACCGAACGAAAACCGCCCTTCGACTTCGCTCAGGGCGGGCTCCGTTGCCCGAAACGCGACAAGGGTGGGGCGACCTCAAAGATTGGATGGGGCACCCTCGGTTTCTTATTCAGGCTTTGATGTGGCAGCTGGCGAGGCCGCGTTTTTCCAGATATTGCTGGTGATAGTCCTCAGCCGGATAAAACGTCACGGCCGGGACGATCTGGGTCACGATCGGCTTCGAGTAGCGATGCGCCTTCTCCAGAGCCTCTTTGGAAGCCTGCGCTTCGGCGGCCTGTTCGGGCGAATGATAGAAGATGGCGGAGCGATATTGCTTGCCCCAGTCCGGGCCTTGGCGGTTTAGCTGCGTGGGATCGTGGTTCTCCCAGAAAACATTCAGCAGTTGCCCATAGCTGACCTTCGTCGGATCATAGTCGACATCGACGGCCTCGGCATGGCCGGTGCGATCGGTGCAGACTTCCTTGTAGGTGGGATTGTCGGTTTTGCCGCCGGTATAGCCGACGCGGGTGGAGATTACGCCGGGAATCTGGCGGAATGTAGCTTCGACGCCCCAGAAACATCCTGCGGCAAAGGTGGCTTTGGCCATTGTGGCTCCTCCATGAACTTTCTTAAGGTCAACTTTTTGCAATGCCGGTGCCGTCCGCTGAAGCGGACTCAGTCTTTCCCACTTAGCGTTCCCGGCACTTCCGTGCCGGGCTTTCACATGCTGCCGCTGCGCGACTGGTGCATGATTTGTTCGGGCTTAGCGTTCCCGGTACTTCCGTGCCGGGCTTTCACATGCTGCCCCTGCGCGGCTGGTGCATCATTTGTTCCGCGTCCAGGCGGCCCACCGAGTCTCGTAACATAGTCAAAAACGTCCGGGCCTAGATGTTCATAATTCTGTTCTCACCTATCCCATGACTGGCGAGCTGCGCTCGCGCTGGCCTGGACGAATGCGCTCGGGCCTACATGCGCCTTGGTACGTCCAAAATTCCTTGCCCAAATTCAAAGAAATATACACCTTAGATGACGCAACCTGCGGAAAGTGACGGAAGTGTAAAAATGCGGTCTTTTTAGCCCATGGTTCATTGACGCTCCCCTGTAATCAGGATAAAGTCCGAATGGGCTCCAGCCCTGGAGTGTTGTGTGATTTCCTCGATTGGCCAATTCCAATGGCTCGGCGCAGTAGCGCGCAAGTTCGCGGTACTGGTGCTGTTCGGAGTGGGAGTCCAGGCGGCCTATGCGGTCAATGCATTTGCGCCGCAGACTCGATTGGGATACAGGACCGGGGATCAATGGGAGCCGGCCATGGCGGCGGACGGGCACGGGCACGTCTACGTGCTGTATCCGCAATATGGTGCGGTGCCGAACTGCAGCACCTGCACGGCTCCGACCATGGCATTGCTGATCAGCGATGATAATGGCGCGACGTGGCAGGCGTCGCGGCCGATCCTGCCGATCCCGACCGGGCAATTCGATGCCCAGATCGTGGTCGATCCGCTCGACCGGCAGACGGTGTATGCGGCCTGGCTGCAGAATAGCAAACGCGATGTGATTGTGGCGCGCTCGCTCGATTTTGGGCGCAGCTGGACGTTTTCCTGGGCGGAGCGCGGAAGAGAAGATGCCGACAAGCCGGTGCTGGCGGTGCGCGGGACGGATGTGTACGTCGGATTCAATCACGACGAGAAATTTTTTGTGGCTGCATCGCATGATGCCGGACAGATTTTCACCGTGGTGAATGTGAATCCGAACGAAGGGCCGGGATGGTCGCTGGCGGGCGGTGCCACTGTCGATCTGGCGGGGAATGTGTATTTCGGATGGACCGCGTATACGCGGCAACAGCCGCCGACGCGGCCGGTCAGCGTGTATGTCAGCCGGTCACCCGATGGCGGGCGCACGTGGAACACGACGTTGCTGGACGTTTCCGGCGTGCCGCCCACCTGCGACCTGGAAAACTGCGAGACCGGTTTTCTGGGGGCGCAGATCGCTCTGACCTCGGATTCGGCGGGCACGCTGTATGCGCTTTGGAATGCGGGCGAGACGAACGGCGGACCAGAGCGAATTTATTTCTCGACCTCCACAACCAGCGGAGCGAGCTGGTCGGCCAAGGCCAGCGTTTCGTCGGCGGCGGCTGAAGTGGAGCATGGATTCCCCGCGATTGTGGCGGGTGCCTCGGGCGACGTTCGCATTGCGTGGATGGATATGCGCGCTTCTGCGCCGCGCGAAATGATATGGAACACCTTCTATCGCAGTTCGACCAATGGCGGCGCGAGTTGGAGCGCGGAAACTCAGCTTTCCGGTCCGGCACGCGGCTATGATTACATTCTTCCCACCGGTTTCCGCTTCCCGTTTGGCGATTACTTCAGCATGGCCATCGACAATGAAGGCACCACGCACGTGGTGTGGGGCGAAGGCCAGGACTATAAGTCTCCCGGATCGATCTGGTACACAAGAGGGCGATAGAGCTTCTTTATACATCCTGTCATCCCGAGCCGCGTTTTTGCGGCGAAGGATCTCAAGCGAGATTAGCTGCACGCGAGATCCCTCGCCTCGCTGGTGAAGGCGCGAGGCTTCGGGCTGACACACTCTTTCACAATTACTCGCGCCATTACTCCGGCTACTTCGCGCGCAAGATATCGCTCAGCAAGTCCGGTTTCGATTCATCGCGCACCAGATGGGGATACTGATCGCCGCCGTGATAATCGAGCTGGTAGGTCTTGTAGTATTCGTCGTTCTCGACCAGCATTTCGATGGGAGCGGTGTCGGTCTTGGCGGCTTTCAGCGCATCGCGAAGGACGTCAGTCGAAAAGCGACGGCCATTCACGCCAATGACTCGCATTCCCGGACCGATGCCGGCTTTGGGCGCAATCATGCCTTCGATGGCGTCTTCGATCGTGCCATCGTCGCGCATGATAAGTCCGAGAGAGTAGGCTCCCGGCGCCTGGTGCTCCAGTGACATGGCGGCGCTCGTCAGTTCCGAGGGATTGTCGTCGTAAGTAAGCTTCCATCCGCTGGCTTCGACGCCGCCCAGCGGAGCTTCAGGGCTGTGCGTGTCGAGGCGCTCGAGCCAGAATCCGCGCCAGTCATAGGGGACGACCTGATTGAGAGCAGTCACGATGTCATCGAAGGTGTAGGTCTTGAGCGCGGGACCGGTGCTGGGAGGACCGTGGAACACATGGCAGAAGTCGTCGATGGATTTCTGGCCATGGCTTTGCTGGCGGATGATGACGTCGGCCCAGAGCCAGTCGAGGGTGCCTTCGGGATAGAAATCAGTGGAGCGGCGCCAGGATTGCCAATCGCGCGATGCGAAGTAAAGCTCGGGAGCGGAGTTGGCCGTATCCTGCAGATTGCGCCACACGCGGCCGGGAGTGTGGGCCATGTCGGCGGCGGTGTTGGCGAGGTCCTGGCGGTTCTCGAATTCCGTCAGCAGGCCGCTGCGGCCGGTGAGCACAAAGCCGAGATAATTGGTGAGGCCTTCGTAAACCCACAGCAGGTCGTCCTGCATTTTGTCCTGATAATTCGAAGTCGCGAGATCGGCCGGACGGCGGTATTTGCCGTTCCAGGAATGAACATATTCGTGGGGAAGCAGGCCGGCGGCGAGTTTGCGCTCGGTGTCGTCGACCAGCGAGCGCTCATCGGTGCGGCTGTCGTCGGATTCATGATGCTCGAGGCCGAAGTGCGCGACGTGATCGCTGAGCGTGTAGAGGAAGTGATAATCGCGATAATGATGCGCGCCAAAAAGTTTGTAGGCTTGCTGGACCAGGCTTCTGTAGTGATCCCAGACTTCGGAGGGGGCGTCGAGATCGGCGGCGGCGTCGGCGGCGACGTCCATCTCGACGTGCGGATCTTCGGCGAGCGGAACGACTTTCAGGAATTCTCCGGTGAGCACGGGTGAATCGATGAGCGTGGTCAGCGGGGCCGTGGCGAAATGAATTTCGTTTCCGTTCTGGTTTGCAATGGGCAGCGCCGTAGCAAACTTCCAGCGGTCAGGAATTTTCAGGCTCGCCGTGTAATTGATCTCGTCGGCGTTCCATCCCTTGGGATAGAGCAGAAGCTGGTTCCAGCTGACCACCGCGAGCTTGTCGGTGGCCGAAGAGCCCGCAGTGTAGCCCTGTTCGTAGGTGGCTGGAGAAAGGAATTCGAGCTCGGCAGAAACTTCGCTCGCACCTTGCGGAACGTCGACGAAAATCGTGAAGCCGTCGAGCGTGTCGCGGCGCCATTTCAGCGTCTGCCCGTTGGCGGTGAATTTCAGTCCGGCGAGATCGTTGATTGGTCCGTCGGGTGAGTGTTCGCCGGGAATCCACTTGGGGTAGTAGAGAATTAATTCGCCGGGCTTGGCGGGGATGGTTAAAGTCGCGTGAAAGATTTTGCGCGGGGCGTTGGTTGCGTCAACCGATAACGTGACGGTCGGGCCAGTAGCGGCGAAACTAGAAATTGCGAAAACTGCCACACAGAGGACTCCCACAACTTTCGAGCATTGCATTGCGAAGGTCTCCAGAGATCGAGATGAGGTTTTCCTGCGGCAGATCATTCAGAATAGCGCACGGCGAGTTCTGGCGTACAGCGAGGGCGCAGCGCAATTGATTGAATGCATCAACCACCAAGGGCACGAAGGAGATCCAGAA
>JASHQK010000507.1 GCA_030039195.1 Candidatus Sulfotelmatobacter sp. | reverse complement strand
CCATCGAGCACGCGCATCGCGTCGGGGAATCCCTGGCCCTCCGCGCCGAGCAGGTTTTCCGCCGGAATCACGCAATCTTCGAAGATCAATTCCGCCGTGTCGCTGGCCCGCAATCCCAGCTTGTTTTCTTTCTTGCCCGGACGAAATCCCTTCGTATCTTTTTCCACGATGAATGCCGACAACCCGTGCGTGTGCGCCGTGCGATCGGTCACCGCCAGCACCACGACCGCATCGGCATAATGCCCGTTGGTGCAGAACGTCTTGGTTCCGTTGAGCACCCACGTGTCCCCCTTGCGCACCGCAGTCATACGGGCGCTGCCTGCGTCCGACCCCGACGAGGGCTCGGTCAGTCCCCATGCGCCGATAAACTCGCCCGTGGCCAGCTTGCTGACGTATTTCTTCTTCTGCGCCTCATTGCCCGCCAGGAAGATATGATTCGAGCACAGCGACGTATGCGCGGCCACGATGATTCCCACCGATCCATCGACGCGCGACAGTTCCTCGATCGCGGTCACGTACTCGACGTAACCCATGCCCGCACCGCCGTATTCGACGGGGAAGACGATGCCCATCAACCCGAGCTTTCCCAGCTCTTTGATCGTGGTCAGCGGAAAGTCGCCCTTCTCGTCCCACTCCATGACGTGCGGCTTGATCTCGCGTTCGGCAAATTCGCGCACGCTCTTCTTCAATTGCAATTGTTCGTCATTCAGTTGGAAATCCACGTTCCCTCCAACGCGCTCGACGCTGCGCACCCGCAGCCGCACTCCAAAGGCACTTAATCACCCGATTTTCGATTAGAACACAGCGCTGGCAAGCGGCAGAAGTTACCGCCGGAAGGAAAGGACGAAGGGTGGATCTACCGCATGAATACTGGCGATTCTGCGTATTTCGATCGACCACCCAACCGACCGGATGGTTTGCCAAGATGGCAACTACGCGTGCGAGGCTCTTATGAAGCCAGCGCTGGAAATCCGAAGCGAATTATACGCTCACGTTGACCGCGCCGTTATTCGAACGGAGAAACCTCTGGAACACCTCGTTCGAGAGCAGGCGGCCGCGACTCGTCAATCGAATAATCACTCCCGCTTCCTCAAGCAATCCTTCCGCGACCATTTCTGCAGCCGTAGCGCGTACACTCCGGACCGCCGCTTCTCCAAACTCCAACGCAACCTCTCGTAAATCCACTCCTCGATTCAGGCGCAATCCGAGAAAGAGCCGCTCCTCCAATGCCATCTCTCGAGTAACAATCGTTGTCTCGACGGGCGCACCTGCTACGTATTTCTCCAGCGAATCTGCGGTCGCAAATCGCACGGCCTCTGCCTGTTTGTCGATCGAAAGCAACATGGAATGGGCATCCACGCCGAAGCCGAGATAGGGCTGGCGAGTCCAGTATTTGAGATTGTGGCGCGACT
Source organism: Candidatus Sulfotelmatobacter sp. (assembly GCA_030039195.1). Classification (GTDB taxonomy): domain Bacteria; phylum Acidobacteriota; class Terriglobia; order Terriglobales; family Acidobacteriaceae; genus Sulfotelmatobacter. Next base: position 12,490 of record JASHQK010000507.1, on the reverse strand, counting down.
CGAATCCCTCCCGCGCAAAGTTTGAAATCTCATACTGCGCGACGCCCGCAGCGCCTAGCGTCTCGCAGGCCGTAAGATAGAAATCCGCGGTTCGATCTTCATCGGGAACAAAGTGCGCGTGATAGCGCGTGCCTCCGGCTATCAACTCGCGCCCGAGCCGGGATTCCTCATCGATTTCCAGCATGTAAAGGCTGACGTGCGGCGCGCCCGTCGCGATCGTCTCGCGCAACGATTCCTGCCAACTTTCCGTGGTCTGATGCGGCAATCCCGCGATCAGGTCGATGTTAATGTTTGTGATCCCCGCCGCGCGCAAGGACGCAATTTCGTCGAGCACGGTCGCGCGCTTATGTAGTCGCCCCACCGCCGCGGCCTCGCCATCGACAAACGACTGCACGCCGAGACTCACCCGATTCACTCCGCAGCGCAGAAGAGTTTCGAGCATCTCTGGCTTCAGTGTCCCGGGTGCGCATTCGACGGTAACTTCGGCCGCTTCGCGCACGGAAAACGTCGTTCGGGCGGCTGCGAACATGCGTTCCAGTTGCACCGGTTCGAGCACAGTCGGCGTGCCGCCGCCGAGATAGATGGAATCCATTTCACGCTCGAACCGTCCGCCCACAACTTTAGCGAGACTCCCCGCTCCGGCGAGGTCTGCGCAAACGCGCTCTGCGTACCGCTCGAACACCGCACGGGAAAAAACGTCCGAGGCGAAGTTGCAATAGCTGCACTTGGTGCGGCAGAACGGCACCGAAATGTAAATGCCTAAAGTCATTCCCGTTGCGATCCCACAAATCCTGATTATCCTCGATTGAGACAAACCTTTTCCATCCTGCCAGCTGCCTTAGCCATCTATTTGAGGTACCCTGAGGAGAGCCTTTCGCGGCGCCCGGCGCCCAGCCGTCCGCGATCATCGAAAAGCATGGCCCAGGAAGAGGAGATACTTGGAAAAGCGTACGACAGCCGCCTGATGCGCCGGCTGCTGAAGTACCTGCGTCCGTACCGCTGGCAGGTCACGATCGCGCTGGTCTCGATCGTGCTCAAGGCCTCCGCTGACGTGCTTGGACCCTACCTGGTGAAAGTCGCGGTCGACCGCTATCTCGCGCCGGTGCAGGCTGCCGGCCCCGGCCTGTGGAGCTGGCTCAGTAAACGTCCGCTGACCGGCGTCGAGGAGATTTCGAGCATCTACCTGGGCCTCCTGGTGATGACGTTTCTGTTCGAGTTCCTGCAGACCTACTACATGCAGTGGACCGGCCAGAAAATCATGTTCGACCTGCGCAGCCAGATCTTCCGCCATCTGCAGCGCATGCACGTCGCCTTCTACGACAAAAATCCCGTGGGACGTCTGGTCACGCGCGTCACCACCGATGTCGACGCTCTCAACGACATGTTCACCTCCGGCGTTGTCTCGATCTTCGAAGATATCTTCGTGCTCGCGGGCATTCTCGCCATCATGCTGTGCATGAACTGGAAGCTGGCGCTGATTACTTTCGCGGTGCTGCCGTTCATCATGTTTGCGACGAAAATCTTCCGCGACAAGGTCCGCGACTCGTACCGGCGCATTCGCGTGGCCATCGCCCGCATCAACGCTTATCTGCAGGAGCACGTCAGCGGCATGGTCGTGCTGCAGCTTTTCAATCGCGAGCGCAAAGCTTACAAACGCTTTTCGGAAATCAACCAGGTGCACATGGACGCGTACAAAGACGCGATTCTCGCCTACGCGGTCTACTATCCTGTGATCGATCTGTTCTCAGCCATCGCGATTGCCTGCGTCATCTGGTTCGGCGGACGCGACATCATCCGCCATATCCAAGCCACGAGCGTCGCCTTCAGCTTCCGGCCGCACTTCGGGGTTCACTTCGTCACGGCCTTCGCGACCCTCGGTGTTCTGATCGCGTTCACGCAATACGCGCAGCGCTTCTTCCGCCCCATCATGGATTTCAGCGAGAAGTACAACATTTTGCAATCGGCGATGGCGGCCAGCGAGCGCATCTTCAAGCTGCTCGATACGCCCGTCGACATCGTTTCGCCCGCGACAACGAAGAACCCCGAAGGCCACGGCCGCATTGAATTTGATCACGTCTGGTTCTCGTATCGCGACGTTGCGGAAGAGAGCACCGATCATGGGACGAGCTCTCCTCGTGTAGGGGCGGCCGCCCCCGGCCGTCCAAGCCGACTCGAAGAGTCGGCAGTCCCCGACTGGGTCTTACGCGATGTCAGCTTTTCCATCGATCCCGGAGACACGATCGCGATCGTCGGCCACACCGGCGCGGGAAAGACCACGCTCATCTCGCTGTTGCTGCGCTTTTATGATGTGCAGAAAGGCGCCGTGCGCATCGATGGCGTCGATGTGAAAGAAATGGACCTCAGCGATCTGCGCAGGCGATTCGGCGTGGTCCTGCAAGACCCGTTCCTGTTTACGGGCACAATCGGCGGCAATATTCGCCTGGGCACGCGCCGCATTCAGGATGAGCACATTGCCCGCGCCGCCGAAGACGTGAATCTCTCCGACTTCATTCAGGCCTTGCCCAACGGCTTCAACGAAGAGGTTCGCGAGCGCGGATCGACGCTATCGACGGGACAGAAGCAGCTCATTTCCTTTGCGCGCGCGCTGGCGCACGATCCGAAGATTCTGATTCTCGATGAAGCCACTTCCAGCGTCGACACGGAAACCGAATTCCGCGTGCGCGACGCCCTCAGCCGAATGGTCGAAGGACGGACTTCGCTGATCATCGCGCACCGCCTCTCAACCGTGCAGCGCGCGGACAAGATCATCGTGATGCACAAGGGCCAGCTGCGCGAAATGGGCACGCACCAGGAACTGTTGGCACGCCGCGGAATTTACTACAAGCTGTATCAGCTGCAGTACAAAGATCAGGAAGTCGTTGCGGCGCGGGCGCCCTCGAATGCGAACGAATCCACCGTCAGCGCAGATGACTGATCGCATGGCGCAGGCACTCGCGACCAGAAAAAACTCCACCGAGTAAATCGCCAATTGGGGCGAGTCGACTGCTTGCAGTTTCGCGGGCCGCGGCGCCCGCGCCACACGTACAATGCTCTGTGCTCATCCTGATCTCGGCCGGCGAGGCTTCCGGCGAAATGTATGGGGCGCGGCTGATTGAGGGACTGCGCAGCGCGACGGAAGATATAGGGACAGCCGCCCCCGGCTGTCCGGGCGAGCGCAGCTCACCTATAAGCCATCCCGAAGATTCCTTGGAGCTCCGCTCCGCCGGGATGGGCGAGGCCCCTGTCCCCATACAAGCCGCCGGACAGCCGGGGGCGGCTGTCCCTACACTTGAGTTTTTCGGCGTGGGCGGCGACCGCATGCGCGCCGCCGGATGCGATACCATCATCGACGCCAAAGAGCTTGCCGTCGTCGGAATCACCGAGATTGTCAGCCATCTGCCGAAAATTCTGGGGCTCTACAAGAATCTCATCCGCGAGGCCGACCGCCGGAAGCCCGATCTCGCCATCGTTATCGATTCCCCGGCATTCAACTGGCGCGTGGCGCGGCAGATGAAAAAGCGCGGTATTCCAACCGTCTATTACGTCGCGCCGCAATTCTGGGCATGGCGCCAGGGACGCGTGCGCCTCATCCGCAAATATATCGACAAGGCGCTCGTGATTTTCCCGTTCGAAGAGCGGTTCTATCGCGAGCGGGGGGTCGATGCGACTTTTGTTGGACATCCGCTCGCGGAATTACCCACACCGACGATCACGCGCTCGGAATACGCGAGTCAATTCGCTCTCGATTCGAACAAGCAGTGGATCGCGCTCATGCCCGGCAGCCGCGTGAAAGAAGTTCGCATGAACTTGCCGATGATCGTGGAAGCTGCGAAGATGCTCGGCGATGAGTACGAATTTCTGCTTCCGGTCGCGCCCACCCTTGGCCGAGAGTTTCTGATCGGGGCGATCCAAAACCACGCACCTCAGGCCCTAAAGGGCCGTGGCCTTTCCGCGTCAGGGGCACGAGTAAACTCGTGCCCTTCCCACAGCGAGTGGGTGAGCGGCATCACCCTCGTCCCCGAGTCTTTGCCCGCGCTCCATCATTCCCGCGCAGGAATCATCGCCAGTGGCACTGCAACCGTCGAAGCGGCCATGATGAACTTACCCTTCGTCATGGTCTACCGCGTCTCACCGCTCACGTACCTTTTGGGAAAGCCGCGGGTGAAGGTTCCGCGATTCGCCATGGTCAATCTGATCGCCGGAGAAGAAGTTGTGCCGGAACTGGTGCAGCAGGACTTTACCGCCGCGAACGTCGTCGCGCGGCTGAATGAAGTCCTGTCCGACAGCCCGCCCCGGTCTCGTATGCTCGAAGGCCTCGCATCGGTTAGGACTCGCCTGCGTGCTTCTGGTAGCGGCGGCTTGCATCAGCATCCCGCCGATCGTGCCGCAGAAATCATCCTCGGCTTGCTTCGCCGAAATGGTGGGTAATCGCTAACGGCCCTCAATTAAGCTCTTCCAGGTTCCTCCTTGGCGAGGCTTTTCCGGCGCAAGTGACAGAATTAATACAGAAGGGTGCGCTGTAAGCCTTGTGCTCCCTACATCTTTTGCGTCAGAATCTTCATCATAGGACATGGGTTACAATTCCTTGAGTCTCTCTCGAATGGCCATTCAGTTACGTCGCGGCCTCCGTGCCGGTGTCGCTTCTCTGGCCCTCGCTGCTCTAGTTGCGCTCGCGATTCCCACGTGGGCCGCTGAAAAAGCGCGCCTGCGCGTCGACGATTACCAGATCGAGGCGCAACTCGATCCGCACCTGCACCAGATCACGGCCCGCGCCAAAGTCAAGTTCACCGCCTTGCAGGATCTGAACGTTGCCATCTTCGAACTGCACAACGACCTGCGTGTCACCAGGGTCCTCGACGAGCAGAATCACCAACTCTCGGCCGAACGCGTTACACAGGATTCCACCGTCCGCGTGCCTCTACCCAGCGGACTTGCGAAAGATGCTTCGACCACGCTGACTTTTGAGTACGAGGGTCAACTGGAAAGCGCGGACGACAGCCCGGTCCCAGGCTTGAAGCTGGCCTATATCGGCGATGACACCAGCTACCTGCTGTATGCCGGACGCTGGTTCCCGGTCACCGGTTTCGGTCTAAATCGCTTCACCTCGACGATCAGCGTAACCTTACCCGCGCACATGATCGTGATCGGCAGCGGCAAAGAAACGGTGGTCGAGCATCCCGCATCAGAGAAGCCAGGTTCCAGCCCGCTTCCAACAAAGACTTATACGTTCGTCTCCACGAAGCCCAGTTTTCCGGGAACGATCGTTGCCGGCGTATTTCAGGAATTCAAGAGCGACGAAGCCGGCATCGATATGCACACGTTTTTCAAGCCCACGCATCAGAGCCTGGCCCCGGCATACACCAACACCGCGGTGCAGGAATTGACCTATTTCATCACGCTCTACGGCACACCCCCGTCACAGAGGCTGAACCTGGTTGAAATCCCGGGCGACACCGTGCCCTATATCTGGGCCCCAGAAATCGCCGGCATTGCCGGCCCTTCCATCACCGATAAAACGAACTACCGTCTGTTGGCCGATGCCATTGCACATCAATGGTGGGGCGTTTCGGTCAGTCCTAAGACCAAAGACGACTGGTGGATCAGCGACGGCTTCTCGCGCTATTCGGAAGCGCTGTACGTGGAAAATGCCGCTGGCGAGGCAGGCATGGAAGAAGCGGTGAAAGACATGTCGGTCGGCGCACTGGCCTATGACACCATGCCGCTGTCGCAGGTCGCCAAGCTGGATATCTATTCCACGGAATTTCAGTCGCTCGCCACCGACAAGGGTGCGATGATCCTGCACATGCTGCGCTGGGTCCTGGGCGAAGACAATTACAACAAAACCATGCGCGAGTTCGCCACCAATTATGCCGGCAAGCCCGCCACCATGGATGATTTTCAAACGGTCGCGGAAAAATACTACGGCAAGCAGCTGACCTGGTTTTTCTCGCAGTGGCTCGACTCCACCGGCGCTCCCGAATTCAAGCTGAAATACACGGTGTACCGGCTCGGGCAGGTTCCCCAGGATCCGAAGGGTGAACGAGCTCCGGGGTTCCGCGTGACGGGTGAGGTCTCGCAGGATCTTGACCTGTTTCGCATGCCGGTCGACATTCGAATCGATACCGACGGAAAAACCGAGAACAAGGACATCGAAGTCGTGGGGACGAATTCGCCCTTTTCCATTGAGACATTCGGCAGGCCTCGCAAAATTTCGATTGATCCCGACCATCACGTGCTGACCGACTCCAGCGATATCAAGCTGCGCGCCTCCGTGCTCCGCGGACAGGCTCTGCAACAGCAGGGCGATCTTTCCGGAGCTCTCGAGGAATTCAACAAGGCGCTCGATCTCAACAAGAACAGTTCGCTGGCACATTACCGCGTGGCCGAAGTCTTCTTCCTGCAGAAGAACTATCAGTCGTCGGCCAACGCTTACCGCGCCTCGCTCGATGGCGATGGCGATCCGCGCTGGACCGAAGTCTGGAGCCGCGTTCAACTGGGCAAAATTTTCGACATTACGGGACAGCGCGAGCGCGCCGTCAATGAATACCGCCAGGCTTTGCAAACCAACGACAATACCTTCGGAGCCCTGGAAGACGCCCGCAGATATCTGCAGAAACCCTACGAACGGCCCAAAGACACGGGCGAATAGAAATACCAGGCGATTTGCTTGCTGAAGGCTAATCGCGCGCTGCAGGCCGCCATTCGATCCACTCCTCCGCTTGCTCCATCGAAGAAAAGATTCCCATATTTTTTTCGGCCCGCAAGATCTTATGCATGCGAGCCGCGTGCGTTTGGACCGAAGTACGAATCACAAACGCGCGCCGAGCGACGGGCGAGAACGGATCGATCTCATCCGCCAGTTTCAGAAAATCCTGGGCTTTCAGGTCGAGATCTTCCACTTCCCGCAGATCGACGATTTCGGAGAATTTCGGGTCGAATGCCGGATTCGTTCGCAGATGGTCCGCGTAAGAGCGAATATCCGCGGCCGTCACTTTCCTGCCAAAACGGACCGTGACCCTGCGCTTCGCGACATCAACGTAGAATTCGACCCGCTCGCCCCAGCGTGATACGGCCAGCCCCTGAGCAGAATTCGCCAACTGCAAGCATTGCCTCCTGCGGGCCTAAGTCTGTGTACGGCACGACATCTCTGCACCGCATAACAGTCCACTGACCTATATCGGCAGATCGCGGGGAGCCTTAATGATGCACTCGAACTTTTTCGCGAGTCGTGTCCGAAAATGGAAATACAGGCAGGAAAGGGCTCAAGAAACGCGCCGCTGTGGCGAATTCGAAATCTCCGGCTAACCTTTTTTCCTTCCCCCCGGTCTAATGGAGTACGTACCGGCGGGAACTTTTACGGTTGCTGCCGCGTATCTCTGATCAGATGTTAGGCGGGATTGAGACCCCTCGCCGAACGTTACCCGGGGCCCCCACGCCCCTCCCGGAAGCGTGGGGGCAATATTCCCCTGCGCGCATCCCCATGCGAATGCTCCTCGATATCGTCCGCCAGTCTCTGGCCACCTTGTGGGCGCACAAACTGCGTTCTTTTCTCACCATGTTCGGGATCGCCTGGGGAGTGGGTTCGCTCTTGCTGTTGGTCGGCTTGGGCGAGGGCTTTCGCAGCGGCCAGGAAAAGGAACTGGCCACTCTCGGACAGAACATCATGTTCATGTTCCCCGGCCGCATTCCCGCAGTGCAGGGCAGCACCCAATCGGGCCAGATCTATTACTTCACCTACAAAGATTATCTCGCCGTCCGCAGTGAAGCCAAGTTTGTCGGCGCCATTTCTCCTGTGCTGAACCGCGAGGATATTCGCGCCGTCAGCGATTACGGTTCCACGAACGGCCAAGTCTTCGGCGTTGCTCCCGATTACAACCGGATCCGCACCGTTCCAGTCGCACCGGGCCGCTGGTTTAACGAGGAAGACAATCTCCAGCGCCGCCGCGTGGCCGTCGTGGGATGGGAACTGCTGAAGAATATGTTCCCCGGCCGGGCTGCCGTCGGATCAACCATCTTGCTCAACGGCATGAACTTCGACGTGATCGGCGTTGTCACCAAAGTCGGCCGCGATGGGAATAACGGCACGAATGCCCGCATCTTCATCCCGATCGATACCATGCGCGAGCTATTCCCCCTCATTCAGGCCAATTCCGAGGGGGCCATTTCGTTTCTCAACTATCAGCCGATCACGAAGAATCTGCACGCAGAAGCGAAAGAGGAAATTCATCGCATCATCGCCCGCCGCCACGGGTTCGATCCCAAGTTGCAGGACGCGTTCGAAGACTGGGACACGATCGAGAACATGAAGCGCGTGGGAAAAATCTTCGATGCCATGGATTGGTTTCTGGGCGTTGTCGGCGTAGTCACCCTCGGACTCGGTGCCATCGGCATCATCAACATCATGCTGGTCTCGGTGACGGAGCGCACCAAAGAAATCGGTCTGCGCAAGGCCCTGGGTGCGACTTATCGTGCAATCCTGACCCAGTTCTTCATCGAAGGAGCATTCCTGACTGCGCTGAGCGGATTCATCGGATTGGCCATTGTGACCGGGTTCGTCTCTCTGCTCGCCATGTTGCCTTCGCCGGAGGGATTCGACACCCCGCGCATCATTCCGGCATCGGCATTCGCCGCAATCGGATCGCTGGCTATCGCCGGCATTGCCGCGGGCCTGTATCCCGCGCGCAAAGCCGCGCTTCTGCCGCCCGTAGAAGCGTTGAGGCAGGAGTAAGGGACATGATCGTCGATCTCGCGAGTCAGGCCTATAACGCGCTGCGGCACAATCGGCGCCGCAGCCTGCTCACCATGCTGGGAATGGCCTGGGGCATCGCGACGGTCGTCCTCCTTCTGGCCTACGGTTCAGGATTCGAGCGCGGGCTGTGGGCCGCTTTCCGCTCCTTCGGCACCAATCTCGTTTTTATCTTTCCGGGCCGTACTGAAATGCAAGCCGGAGGCACAAAGGCCGGTACGCAGATCCGCCTCACCGTCAACGATCTCGACTACATTCGCGCAGAAGTTCCTCTGCTTAAGCGCGTTTCGCCCGAAGCACTCAAGAATTGTCTTGTCGCCTACGGCACACGTAGCGCGACCTACGGCGTAAGCGGTGTTTATGCCAGTTACGGCCACATGCGCAAGATGGACGTCGCCGAGGGCAGCTTCTTCAGCCCGGCCGACGACTTCACTCACACTCGCGTTGCCGTCATCGGGTGGGACGCCAAGAAGAAACTCTTCTCCGGCCAGAACGCGATCGGCGAAAGCATCCGCCTCGATGGCATCTCTTATCAGATCGTCGGAATCCTCAAGCATCAGGTCCAGAACGGCGATGACAACATCAACGAACACGTTTATGTGCCGTTCAGTTCCATGAGCGACCTGATGAACACTTACTACCTCAACTCCGTCGTCATGGAGTATGAAGGCGACCATGCCAAAGTCGTGAAAGCAGTGCGCGAGTCCATGGGATTCCATCACAGCTTCGATCCCAAGGATCAGCGCGCCATTTTCGTTTTCGACGTGTTCGCGGATCTGCTCGACCTGCAAGTCATCTCCACCGGCATAAAAATTCTGCTCGGCTTCATCGGGCTGCTCACGCTCGGCATCGGCGGCGTCGGCCTGATGAACATCATGCTGGTCTCGGTGACGCAGCGCACCCGGGAAATCGGCGTGGAAAAAGCCCTCGGAGCGCACCGCTGGCACATTTTGTTTCAATTCCTAGCGGAAGCTCTCGTGATTACCGCTCTGGGCGGACTGTTGGGCGTAGCACTCGCTTATCTTGTATCGTGGTCCGTCGGTTCCCTCACGCTTTGGAGCGCATTTGAAGACAACGCCAGCGAAGGCGACATTCACCTTTACATCAATTCCGCCACGCTGATCTGGTCGACTCTGATCTTGAGTTTCGTTGGCATCGTCAGCGGCATGCTGCCCGCCATCAAAGCCGCTCGCCTCGATCCCATCGAAGCCCTGCGCTACGAGTAGATTCCCATTAACAGTTTGTCATCCCCACCGAGAAATTGGACTGGCGACAGCCGATCCAATTGCCCGTGGAGGGACCTGCGGGTTTCCTGCGGACAAGTAACTCATTTACAATCGCACGATGCCTGATTCTGCGAATCCCCGCCTCGAACGCGTTCTTGCTCAACTCAAACTCTACGAGCATCCGCTGTTGAACTTTTCGGCCCGCGCCAAAGGCGACGGTGTCGAGGTCATCATTCAATTTAAGGATCCCAAGATCCCGGTGCACACCTATTATTTCGACCTGCATCCCCGCGATCTCGACGATCCCCAATTCGAGTGGAGCTTCCAGCGCCAGCTCTACGACGCGCTGCACGATTATTTCGTCGAGATGTTCATTCGCACCCCGCAGGACCGCGCCGATCGCCAGAGGGAAGATCGCCAGCGAAGGGCCTAGTGAACGCGCTTCGCGAAAAGATAGCCCAAGAAATCCGCGCCCACGACCCGATTCCCTTTTCGCGCTACATGGATTTGTGCCTCTACGATCCGGAATTCGGCTATTACTCGCGAAATGCCGAGCAGTTCGGCAAAGCCGGCGATTTCTACACATCGAGCGACGTGCACGCCGTGTTCGGACGCTTGATGGCACGGCAGTTTGAGGAAATGTGGCGCGTCCTCGGCTCGCCTGACCAGATCACGATCAAAGAGCTTGGGCCCGGGCGGGGATTATTCGCGCAGGACGTCCTGGACTGGTCCGAGAAAAAATTCCCCGACTTTTTTCGCACGTTGCACTACGTGCTGGTTGAGCAATCGCCAGCGTTACGGCAACGGATCGAAGCTACATTATGTGTCCACATTGGGACGGGAAAGGTGGTTACTGCCTCGGATTTAGAATCGAGAACCGGGAAGCGCACGACTTCAGTCGTGCCGAAAGAAGGCCCTCCCCAGAAACAGACGGCTTTAGCCCCTGGGGCTTTCCCGGTGATTATCTTCGCGAATGAGTTCTTTGACGCACTTCCCGTTGAGGTCGTCAGTACGAAGGGCTCGCTTCGGATCGACTTGCAGGGCGGGCGTTTGGTTGAGACCTGGGCGCCGGCTTCGGCCGAAGAACTCGAATTTGTCGATCGCTACTCCGTCCACCCCGAAGAAGGCGAACGCATCGAGGTTCCGCTGCAATCCCTCGCAGCAATTCGTGCGGCGTGCGACTTCGATCGCGGATTTCTCATCGTCATCGACTACGGCTACACCCGCGCCGAGCAACTTGCCGGACGCCATCGCGGTACCCTGAAAGCCGTTCGCCAGCATGCCGTCAGCGCCAATCCCTACGAAGCTCCCGGCGAACAGGACATCACAGCCGATGCGAACTTCACCGCTCTAGCGGCCGCAGCAGAAGCTAGCGGTCTGCGTGCAGAAAAACTGGTCACGCAGTCCCAATTTCTGATGGGCATCGGCGAGATGAATCAATTCGCCGACGCCTTCGAAGATTGCCACCTCCCTCAGGAGCGCGCCAAGGTCGCTCTGCAACTCAAGCATTTAGTCACGTCGGCGGGCATGGGAGAAAGCTTTCACGTGCTGGTCGCAAGCAAGGCAATTGCGATCGAAAAGATTGGAAAACTGGCGGGCCTCAGCTTCGGAAGAAAATAAGTGCCTATTGCGGGGCTTTCACTTCCGGATACTCATACACGCCCCGCCCTGATTTCTTCCCCAATCGTCCCGCCTTCACGTACTGCACCAGCAGCGGCGCGGGACGATATTTTTCTCCCAGCGTTTTATGCAGATATTCGAGAATGTTCAGCCGCGTATCGAGTCCGACCAGATCGACCAGCTCAAACGGCCCCATGGGGTGATTCAATCCCAGTTTGAGTGCTTTATCGATATCGGCCGCTGAAGCAATTCCCTCCTGCAGCATGTGGAACGCTTCGTTGCCGATCATGGCGTTGATCCGGCTCGTAATAAATCCCGGCGACTCCTTGATCACGACCACTTCTTTTCCCATGCGCCTGCCGACCTCGACTGCCGTCGCGAGCGTGTCGTCATCGGTCTCCAGCGCGCGCACAATTTCCAGCAGCTTCATCTTGTGCACCGGATTGAAGAAGTGCATGCCCACACATTTGCGGGCTCGATATGTAACGCTCGCTATCTCACTCACGCTGAGCGATGACGTATTCGAAGCGAGAATCGTCGTCGGCCGACAGATCTTGTCGAGAAGAGTGAAAATTTCGATCTTCGATTCCAACTCCTCGGGCACGGCTTCAATGACCAGATCGGCTTCGCGAGCGGCTTCTTCGACGGAGCCGGCAAACTCAATTCGTCCAAACGCCGCATCCGCGTCCGGCGCGCTGACTTTTCCCAATTCGACGGCTTGATCCAGGTTGGCGCGAATTTCCGATTCCGCCTTACGCAAGGCCGCGGGCAGAAGGTCTTCAAGGATAGTGCGATAGCCGCCAAGGGCTGCGGCGTGGGCAATGCCGCGCCCCATAATCCCGGCGCCGATGACGGCAACCGTATTGACGGTCGCCACTTACTTCCCCGCCTTTTCCAG